>JAFTRF010000194.1 GCA_017462405.1 Clostridia bacterium
GTATGTCTATTTCTACAACTTTGAACGCATTAATTTGAAAAACGGCCTTACTCCGTTTGAAATCCGGAGCAAAGCCGCGTAAATTTAAGATATTCTACGACAGGTTCTTTTATTTCTGTCTATTCGTTGGGGAACGGTCCACAACAGTGTTCCGGTGGTTTTTTTATGCTGTTTTTCAGCAAAAACGATTTCCGTGAAAAATTGCAGTCCGGAATACAAAAAATCCCGATTCTATGCTATAATCGTAGCAAAGAACGGAAAGAGGATGGAATTATGAACATTACACTGATAACGCCGGACGGCGAAACGGAAACGGAGATCCGGATCATCTGCCGCGAAGAAGATATGTACGGTCCGGACGGTCAGCTGGAAGAAGCCCCCGCCGTGACGGCCGGAATCAAATATGACGGCAAGGAATACTGGGGACAAGGCAAGGCATACACTTGGGAGGATGCTTTTGCAGATTTGCAGAAAAAGCTGCCCGACGGAGTATTTCTGAAGTGCTGCCTGACCTGCCGGCATGGAAATCTGTGCCCCTATGGCGATGAGCCGGGAAAGCTGTTTTGCACCAAGGGGTTTGACATCCGTTCAAAAAAAGATATGTGCGGTTTGTTTGACAATGAGAAAGCATCCGGGATTTATGAACGGATGAAAGATGCTGTGGATAGCTGCGGGGACCATCTGCCGCAAAGCGAGGATACCTACACCTATAACGATTTTCTGTATTACCTTGACAAGTAAGGTCCGCATCGCTCTTAGCGGGCAACACAGGGAAAGCGACGTTCAACTGAAGTCAGACAGGAGAAAAAACAATGTTGGGTCATATCATTGGCGTCATTGCCATTGGCTTGTATTTCCTTTCTTATCAGATTTTCGATAAGAAAAAGCTGCTTTTTGTGCAGACACTCGCAACTGCGATGATGTGCCTGCAATATATTCTGATCGGGGCGTATTCGGGCTTTGGGCTGAATATCGTCTGTATCATCCGCAATCTGCTGTTTTATCATCGGGATAAAAAGGCGCTGTCGGGAGTATGGCTGCCGGTTTTGCTGGCGGTGGTGATGGCGGTGGTCAGCCTGTTCTCGTGGGACGGGTATCATTCTCTGCTGATCATTCTGGGCCTGATGATCAATACCGTCTGCATGGGTATTTGCGACTCGCAGAACCTGCGCAAAAGCGTGCTGCTCACCTGTCCGATGATCATGATCTACAATGTATTTGCGCATTCTTACAGCGGGATCATCAGCGAAACGATTTCATTGATTTCCGCGGCCATCGGAATTGTGCGCTATAAAAAGTCGGAACCGACAGCGGAAGGCTGAGGTCCATACACCGCATTTTTCAGCACTTCCGGAACAATAGCAACCCCAACGGAACAATGCAAAGCCGTTTTGCGGAACAATACAACGAAAATCTCCCATCGCAACCTGCGGTGGGAGATTTTTTTGTACGGCTGTTCCACACAGCCAGGTGATGTGCGTATGAAACGCCCGTTTTCCTGACAAAATACAGACGGGTCACAGAAAATTTACACATCCACTTCGATACGACTATTGACAGGACGCTGAAATGATGCTACAATTCAATTGCACACAATTGAATTGTGCAAAATGAATATGTGGAGGTATATCCGATGAGTATCTACGATTTCAAAGTCAAGGCGCAGGATGGCAGCGAAGTGTCGCTCGCTGATTACAAAGGCAAGGTACTGCTGATCGTCAACACCGCAACGGGCTGCGGATTCACCCCGCAATATGATGAATTGCAGGACCTTTACGACGAGTTCAAGGACAAGGGGCTGGAAATTCTGGATTTCCCGTGCAATCAGTTCGGCGGACAGGCCCCCGGCGACGATGAGGAGATCCATTCCTTCTGCACGGGACGTTATGGGATCACGTTCCCCCAGTTTTCCAAGGTGGACGTCAACGGTGAAAATGCCATTCCGCTGTATCGCTGGCTGACCACGCAGACCCGCTTTGAGGGCTTTGGATTGTCTCCGATGGCCATGATCCTGTCCGGCGTCGTGAAGAAAACCGACAAGGATTATAAAAACAACGGCAACATCAAATGGAATTTCACCAAGTTTCTCATCGACCGGAACGGAGCGATCGTGGCCCGTTTTGAGCCGACCGACATGAAGAAACTCAAGGCAAAAATTGAGGAGTGTCTGTAATGCGTTACGAATACAAAACCGAAAACACCTGTGCACAGGTCATCCGTTTTGACATCAATGGCAATGTGATCACCAACATCAGCTTTTACGGCGGCTGTAACGGCAACCTGAAAGCCATTGCAAAATTGCTGGAGGGCGCGACGGTGGAGGAGATCGAAGCCAAACTGCTCGGCAATACCTGCGGCAGAAGACCGACTTCCTGCACGGACCAGCTTGCAAAAGCAGTGCGGAAAGCGTATAATAAACTTGCAAGTGCAGTTTCTGCGGAAAAATAAACGCAACGCAAGGAGAACGATGTCATGAAGGAAGTATATGAATTTTTGAAACAATGCGGTACCTACTATCTGGCTACCGTAGAAGGCGACCAGCCGAGGGTCCGCCCGTTTGGTACGGTCGATCTGTATGAAGGCAAGCTGTACATCCAGACCGGAAAGGTCAAGGCGGTTGCACGTCAGATGAAAGCCAATCCGAAGGTGGAAATCAGCGCAATGGCACGGGATGGCCGATGGATCCGCATTGCAGCGGAGGCTGTACTGGACGAGCGTGTGGAAGCGCAGGCACATATGCTGGATGCGTACCCCAGCCTGAAGCGGATGTATGCGGCCGGAGACGGAAACACAGAAGTATATTATTTGAAAAATGCGGTGGCACAGATCTGCTCCTTTACGGCGGCTCCGCGTGAGATCTGTTTTTGATTTTTGGTGATGATCATGGATGATTCCAAATATGATGTGCTGAAAATCGAAAATCAACTTTGTTTTCCGCTGTATGCTTGTTCCCGTGAAATCGTCAAGCGGTACAAGCCGTTCCTCGATCAGATCGACCTGACGTATACCCAATATATCGTCATGATGGTGCTGTGGGAAGAAAAAAGTGTCAACGTCAAAGAACTGGGCGCGCGCCTGTACCTCGATTCGGGCACGCTGACACCGCTGCTGAAAAAGCTGGAATCGAAAGGGTTGCTGACCCGTACACGCTCGGACAAGGACGAGCGTAATCTGATCGTCACATTGACGGAAGCAGGGGAACAGCTGAAAGAACAAGCCGTGGAGATTCCGATGCAAATTGCGGGCTGTACCAATCTGACGGCAGAAGAAGGCGTAATGCTGTACCGTATCCTGTATAAGATGCTGGGCCAAAGCGCAGAAAAATAAAAAGCTGCCCCCCAAAAAACAAGCAACCGCTCCCTCTGCACACAAGCAGAAGGAGCGGTTTTTGCTGTAATTATTGCTTTTTCATCTGCCGCAGGAAAAGCAGGACCGCGCAGAACGTGACGGCCGCTGCATACCCGATGACCGGAGCGACGTGCGGCAAGGCTTCGGCGATATTTCCGGCGAGCACCGCCCGTTCCAGTTCGACCGCATGGACAAACGGCAGCGCATACGCAATTTTGCGGAAGGCACCGCCCACCAGTTCCAGATCGAACCAGACACCGGACAGCCATGCGGACAGATTGGTCAGCAGTGCGCCGCAGATGCCGCCGACTTGTTTCACGTTAAACACACTGCCGCACAGCAGACCAAACGCAACGTAAAACATGGCGGCGGGGAGCAGCGCCAACACGGCGGTCAGAATATGCACGGTGACGGGCAACCCCAGCGCGACGGCGACCAGATAGCAGACTGCGCTTTGTGCCAGCGCGATCGGAAGCACCGGCAGCAGGTAGCCCAGAATAAAATCGGCGGCCTGCAGGGGCGTGGTGTACAGCCGCTGGAGGAAGGCGCTTTCGCGGTCCCGTGCGACCAGCGTTGCGGCAAACAGCGTCAGAAACGACAGCCCGAATACGGCGATGCCCGGAGCAAGGTGTGCGATCTCGAACAGCGGTACGGGGATATTCGCCTGAATGGCGCTGAGCAGAAGCAGCAGCACTACGGGAAACCCCACACCGAACAGCAGATTGAGCGGGTCACGCAGGATCTCTTTGGCGCATCGCCCGGCGAACGTCATCATTCGTGCGGGACGCATTTTATTCATGCTTTTCATGTGTTTGCTCCTTTCACGATCGAAATGAATGCCTGCTCGAAGCGTTCTGCGTTGGTGCGCGCCATCAGCTCCGGAGCGGTACCGACGACCAGCAGACGGCCGTCCTTCATGATGCCGATGCGGTCGGACAGGGCTTCGGCTTCTTCCATATAATGTGTGGTCAGAATGATGGTGACGGTGCCCTTCAGTGCGCGGATGATGTCCCATAGTTCGCTCCGGGCGAGCACATCCAGCCCCAGCGTCGGCTCGTCCAGAAACAGGACGGACGGTTCACCGATCAGTGCCATGGCCAGACTGACCCGCCGCTGCCAGCCGCCGGACAGCTTGCCGGCCTTTTTGGACAGAATGGGCTGCAGGTCAAACTGAGCGGCAAGCTGATGGATTTTTGCCGCCTGCTTTTCTTTGGAAAAGCCGTAAATACCGCACATCAGCGCCAGATTTTCGCGTACCGTCAGGTTCGGCGCGACGGCTGTTTCCTGCGGCGATACGCCGGTCATGGATTTGACGGCAGCGACCTCGTGTACGATGTGTTTGCCGTGGATATAAGCATCGCCGCCGTCGGGACGGGTCAGCCCGGACAGCATTTTGATGGTGGTGGTTTTGCCTGCACCGTTCACGCCGAGCAGCGCGAACAGTTCACCCGGCCGGATCTGCAGGTTCAGATGGTCCACAGCGGTGATGTCCTTGTATGTTTTGGTCAGATTTACGGTGTTGATTGCGTACATAGATGCCCTCCCGTTTTTCGCGGTTGTATTTTGTATTTTCAGTATAGCATACCTGTCGGAAAAAACAGCAAAATGAGGCTGAACGGTCGGATTTGCGGGGTAAACGGTGAGAAAGTGCGTGGCAATTGTTAAGTATTCCTGCGTTGACGGTGCAGATGCTTTTATGCTATACTGAATGCAAAGCGTGTCGCATGGACACAAAGGGAGAGGGAAGAACAATGGACAAAACGGATCAGATCAGATGGTTCAAGGAAGCAAAATACGGCATGATGGCGCACTGGGGGCTGTATTCCCTGCTGGCCGGAGAATACCGCGGCCGACGCGTGAAGACTTATGCAGAATGGATCCAAAGCCATGCGGCCATTCCCAATGCGGAATATGAGCGGCTGGCGGGGGCATTCAACCCCATTTATTTTGATGCAGACGAGTGGATCCGGCTGGCAAAGGACAGCGGGATGCAATATTTCGTATTTACGTCCAAGCATCACGACGGGTTTGCCATGTATCATTCGAAAGCAGACAAATTCAATGTGGTGGATGCCACGCCGTTTAAACGCGACGTCGTCGGTGAGCTGGCAGAGGCTTGTTACAAGCACGGGCTGAAGTTCGGCCTGTACTATTCGCAGGAACTCGACTGGCACCATCCGCACGGCGGCGGCTACGATCAGCTGTCCACGGATTGTGCGGGTGTATCGTGGGACAACAGCTGGGACTACCCCGACCGGACGCAGAAGGATTTTTCCATCTGCTTCGAGGAGAAGATCAAGCCGCAGGTCGAGGAACTGCTCCGCAATTACGGCGAACTGTGCCTGATGTGGTTTGACGTGCCGCACACCATCACCAAGGCGCAGAGTCTGGAACTGAACCAGCTGGTCAAGCGCATCCAGCCGAATTGCCTCATCAATTCGCGCATCGGCAACGGCGCATACGATTATGTGTCGCTGGGTGACAACGAATACCCGAAGGAACTGCCGAAGGAGCGCATCGAAAAGCCAGAGGGGGACCTGAACAGCATCAGCGGCTTCAAATATTCGCCGTATGGCTTGTACGAGACGGCAGGTACGCTGAACAGCTCGTGGTCGTTCAAGTATTACGACCAGCGATGGATCACCCCGGAAAAGGTCATTGAGCGTCGGGAACGGCTCAACAGCATGGGGATCAATTATCTGCTGAACGTCGGACCGGACGGTCTGGGACGGATCCCGTCGTTTTCGCAGGAGATTCTGCGGGCGGCAAAACCATAAAATCACACAAAAAGAGGTTCCGACCACACGGCCGGAACCTCTTTTGTTCAGAAAAAGATAAAAATCAGAAAATGCAGCAGAAGCAATGTGCAGATCAACAGCAGTACCCCGGCGCGGCGGAACAAATACGGCAGAATTTTCGAGGAATCGTCGGGACTCCAGTACCATACCAGTACCGCAGCCACGCTTTTTGGATGAATGACCATCCATGCGCCGAGCGGGAGCGACCATACGCACAGGAGCCATACCAATGCCGGCATGATGGGATGCGCCAGCCCACGGGCCGGGAGCAGTTCGGTGTAGCAATAGGCCAGCTGGCCGGCGGTTTGCGCCCATGTAGGCGAATCGTACATCCCTACGCGCCAATGATTGGTGGGTGGCTGCTTGTATGACCATTTTTCTGCCACAGTCCGGGTCTGCGGATAGTAAAAGACGGCACGATAGTACGGACCGATCTGATACCATTTGTAAGAGACGGGGGACTGGAATACATGTGCGTAGTAGGTCTGGGACGAGAAGCAGTCAATGGTGTTCCGGTTCAGATCAACGATGTACTTCGGGGAGGTGGGCAGTTCCTCGGCCCGGAAGGAGATTTTGCCGGTGTGCTGAGTGGAGAAGGTCATGCCGATGACGACCACCAGCAGAAGCGGGTACCCGATGGAAAGGATGCCAGAGAAAATCTTTTTGAGCATCAAGAAACCCTCCTTTCAGATGTTGGAAATACATATATTTCATCATTATCATAACATACACATATAAAAAAGTCAATCTTTTTTATAAATAAAAAGGTGATTGCTCAGGTGTGTACCGGACGGTTGACGGTACACCACCGTTTATGCTATACTGAAAAAAATACCGGAATGCATGCGCCTGACGCAGAAGGAGTGCAGAATCAATCATGGTGGACTATCACGCATATCAGCCGCCGGAAACCGCCCGGCAAAGGGAGAACATCGAGTGGAGCATCACGTATTCGTACAATGCCCGGAACACGGCGCAGCGGGTGCTGCTGATCGGGGATTCCATCTGCAATGCGTACCAGAACCAGGTACGGGTACTGCTGGAAGATACCTGCAACGTCAGCTTCTGGGCCAGTTCGAAATGTGTCACCGACCCGGATTACTTCCGGGAACTGGATTTTATACTGGACGGATACCGGTTTGACATGGTTTGCTTCAACAACGGCCTGCACAGCCTGACGACGGACCCGGCAGAATGGGCGCAGGCATACCGCGCGGCGGCGACGTTCATCCGGGCAAAGTGTCCGCAGGCGGCGCTGTATCTGACGCTGAGTACCCCGTTACAGGACCCGGTGCTGACGGAAAAATGCCACGCATTGAATGACATCGTGCGGTGCGTGGCGGCAGAAATGCCGTGCCCGGTCATCGACCTGTTTGCGCCGATGGACGGACGCGACCGGCAGACCGACTGGTCGGATTGCTATCACTTCCGGCCGGATGCTGTCCGGGCGCAGGCGGAGATCATCGCGCAGGCGGTGCGGGAATGCTTGGGGACGCGGGCGGTGCAGGTCGGGCATTCCAGCGTGGATACGGGACCGCTGGGACGGCTGAAATAAACGGAAATCAAAAAAGCGAACTGCAATTGCGGCTCGCTTTTTCTGCTTGCAACATGAACGGTGGAAAACGCAGGCTTGTTTTCCACATATTCCGCCAAAAAAGTGGAAAACAACCCCCAATCCGGCGAACACAACGGATCAACAGGAGGAAATGCATCATGACAGAAATGCAGCTTCGGCGCGACGGCGCAGAATATATTACGGCACAGATTGCGGCAGGTGTGGCCAATGGTACCCGCATGGCCACCATCACCGGAAACTGGACGATGGCGCGCGCGGTTCGCATTCCCGGCGATTTTACACTGATTCTGGACGGCTGCTATCTGCAGATGGCGGAGGGCAGCTTCGATAATATGTTCGTGAATGAACGCCATGACACGGACATCGGACGCACGACCGTAGGTACCGACCGGAAGATCCGCATTCTGGGCAGAAACGGTGCGGTGCTGGACGGCGGTGTGTACAACGGATTGTCGGAGCAGAACCATCTGAAAGACGGGCGGCCACCCATCTGGAAAAACAATCTGATTCTGTTCACCAATGTGGACGGCTTTGAGATATCCGGGCTGCATTGCCGGAATCAGCGGTGGTGGGCACTGAACTTTATTTATTGCGGCAACGGTCATCTGCATGAACTGGATTTCTGTGCCTGCGATATCGGCATCGACCGGAACGGACAAGTCTACCACGGGCTGAAGCACAGCTGGTACAAGGAAATTCTGGTGAAAAATGCGGACGGCATCGACATCCGGCAGGGATGCCACGACATCGTCATCGAAAACATCACCGGCTTTACGGAGGACGACTCCGTAGCCATTACCGGGCTGGATTGGGTGATGGAGCGTCATTTTGCCGTGACGGAGATGTGCAGCGACATTTGCCGGATCACGGTGAAAAATGTGGCGACGGCGGCCCTCTGCGCCAACGTGCGTATGCTGAATCAGGGCGGCATCAAATTGCACGACGTGCTCGTGGAGAACGTGACGGACACTTCGCTGGACTCGCCGCACATGGAACGCGGCGGATACGGAGTGCGTATTGGTGACAAGGGGCTGTACGGTGCACGCCATGCGATCGCAGATGAGACATATCATATCACCATCCGCAACGTGCGCTCCCGTGGCAAAGATGGTGCCGTTGGGCTGGCCGGTGCAATGCGCGATGTGTGCATTGAAAACATCACCGCTTTTGCCGGTGCGGTAGTCATGGAAGACCTGCGCACCGAAAAGTAATGACACACTCAATGACCGTAAGGGGAGGCAGACATGAACTTTTCATTTGAATCCTTTATCAATGGCAATTTTGATTACGATCCTGCGACCCGCCAGCACACCTGCTTGTGGCTGCGGGACCAAAACATGGACATCAGTGGCGGGAAAATCACAAAGCAGGACATTGATCGCCTGCGGTTTTACCCGGATACCGACACCGTTACGATTTCCGGCTTGCGGCAGGATACGTTTGAATATTTTATCCGTACCTACGGGCATCAGCTGAAAGCCATCCGCTTTTTCAAAAATAAGCTGGTGGAGGACTGGTCTTTGCTGGGGACCCTGCCCGGATTGGAATATGTGCATTACTTCGCCAATCAGCGCATTGACCGCCTGTGGGATATGCAGGGAAATACGGCCCTGACCGCATTGAGCATTTCGGATTTTACCCGGCTGCACAGCATTGAGGGCATCGGAGCGGCCCCGGCCCTGCGGGAATTTCACATCGGGGATGCCATCTGGCGGAAGGCAGTGGTGGATAGTCTGATGCCGCTGGCGAATACCGGAATTGAGGTATTGTCCTTCGGTGCCAAGGAGCTTACAGACAACAATTTGTCCTTTTTATGCACGATGAACAACCTGAAAGAGTTTGATTTTTCAACCAATCAGTTTACTACGGAGCAGGTGGCGTGGATCGCAGGGAACTTCCCGGCATTGCAGGGCTTTTCGCTGGCCGCCAAACGGGACATCGGACCGATGTATTATGCGGACGAAGAACCGTATACCATCATTGTCGGCAAGCGGAAACCGCATTTGAAAATACGCGGCAACGAAGCGCGGATCGCAAAATACGAGAAAAACTTTGAAGTGCTGAAGCAGAAATACAAAGGAATGCCTTATGAAGCGGCATTTCCGCAAGCGTAAACGGTCCCGGCTGTCCGGGGAGAAAAGTTTCCGGTACGGCGGTAAACCGTGCACAGCGGGTTTGTATCGCTGTGGAATCTGTGCTATAATTTGAGAAAGAAAACAATGCAAGGGGGATTTTACATATGCGTATTATTTTTGTGCGTCACGGTCATCCCAACTACCGGCAGGACTGTCTGACGGAAATGGGGCATCTTCACGCAGAAGCAGCGGCGGAACGGCTGAAAGACGAGCCCATCCGGCGCATCTGCGCTTCTTCCCACGGGCGAGCCGTGGAAACCGCAGAGCACATTGCCGCCCGGCATGGGCTGCCGGTGGAAAAATACGATTTCATCCGGGAAATCGGCTGGGGCACCACCGACGGCGAACCCATTCCCCACAAGGGCCATCCGTGGACCATCATTGACGAGTGGATCGCCAACGGCCGCAGCCTGATGAATCCGGACTGGGCGCAGGCGGATGAATTCCGCCGGAATCAGGTGGTGGGCTTCGTGGAGCGCATCGGTGCCGGGATGGACGAATGGCTCAGCACGCTGGGCTATGACCGGGAGGGGGACTTGTACCGGGTACGGGCGAGAAACGACGATACCGTGGTACTGGCCAGCCATGCCGGTGCATCCTGTGCAGCCATGGCACGGATGTTTAATCTGCCGTTCCCCTTTGCACTGTATTCCATCAGCGCATCGTATACGGCCGTGACCATCGTCAAGCTGGAAGGCGAGACGGGTGCGCTGACGGCACCCCGGTTCGAACTGATGAACGATGACCGCCATATCCGGGGCATCGAGGTGCAGAATGTATTCGGACGGTAAGACAAAAACCAAAAGCGAAAAACAGATGAAGAAAAATAACAACACCGCAGAGAACGAACCATGTGCAACGGAGATTTGCGAAGAACTGAAGCAGATTTTCATTCGGCTGCGTGCCAGCGCATGGGCAGAAAAAAGTGCAGAGGATGACGAAGCCAAAGCACAGGTGTACCGTGAACGGCAGGACGTGGTGCAAAAAATGCGGGACCTGCGGCAGCACATGGAAACCATCTCGTTTCGGAAAAAAGCGTTTCTGCTGTACTGCATCGACCTCATGGAGGAGGTGCTGGCAAAGGGCGACCGTGAAATGCTGGAAACGGTGGCAGATTGTATGCACAATATGCCGGAGGTGGGCATGGCAGAGCCGAAATTCCGGGATTTGTCTGAATTTGAGCGAGAAATCCGGACAATTCGCTCCATTTACAACGAGCAGTGTTTTGCGGATGATCTTCACCGGATCGAGAAAGCAAAATGGCAGAAGCGTCTGCACAAAATGGGCAGCATCTGTTTGTGGTCGCCGTGGAAGATTTTCATCGGCGCAGTCCTTTGGGTATGGTTTTGGTTTTTCGGTGTTGGAATGTGGGGGTTGGGCGTTGCCCGGATTCCGGAATGGATGATGTATATCGGAACTCATTTCTGATGGATTGTTTCACATGAAACGGAGGAATTTCCATGAAAAACGCAACTTTGCTGATTCACCCGGACGAACTGTCGTATAAATGGATCGACCGGATGGCGGCGCATAAGATTCCCACGCTGGCCCTGCATCCGGCAGGCGGACGGAAAGCCCCCCGGACGCTGGCGGCCATGGTGGAGCAGCTGCAGGACCCGGACTACCGGGCGATGCTGGATTATGCCGCAGAAAAAGGTCTGCGCATCGAATACGAAATGCACGCAGCCCGCTACCTGCTCCCGGCGGCGGAATTTGAAGCACATCCGGATTGGTTCCGCATGAACGCAGAGGGTGTGCGTTCCACCGACTGGAACTGCTGCTGTGACTCCGTAGATGCACTGGATTTCATCGCGGAGCGGGCGGCGGCACTGGTGAAGCAATTTTACCGCAGCAGCAACCGCTATTTCCTGTGGATGGATGATGCCAAGGATACGTTCTGCCATTGCCCGGCTTGCCAGGCGCTGTCCCCGTCGGACCAGCAGATGAAGATCCTGAACCACATTCTCCGCCGTCTGCGGCAGGATGACCCGACGGCAACGCTGGCCTATCTGGGCTATTTTGAGTGCAGCGAGCCGCCGGAGAAAATTTTGCCGGAGGAAGGCATTTTTCTGGAGTATGCGCCCTTTGAGCGGGATTTCCACAAGCCCATGGCGGCGCAGGAACATCCGCTGGAACGTCTGCTGCGGGTGCTCCCGGTGGATGAGGCCAAGATTCTGGAATACTGGTACGACAATTCCCTGTTTTCCAACTGGACAAAGCCGCCGAAGCCGTTTACGGTGGATGCACCGGTACTGGCGGCGGATTTTGACTTTTACCGCAGCTTCGGGTTTGCGGATATCGGGTGCTTTGCCTGCTATCTGGGTGCAGATTACGAGGAATTGTACGGGGAAGTGGACATTGCACCGTTTGCGCGGGCATACCACGGCGAAAAATAAAAGCAAAAGAAAAAGGTGCCGCAGAGATGCGGCACCTTTCAACTTGTCGAAAAACTGTCTTATGCGATATGCCGATGGTCAAGATGCACAAATGAGGATTTTTGCTGCTGCCGACTTCGCCCTCTCAGTCTCGCTTCGCTCGACAGCTCTCCCAAAGGGAGAGCCAAGAAACAGGCTTAAAAC
>JAFTRF010000195.1 GCA_017462405.1 Clostridia bacterium
CATTTCTTCCAGTACCACAAATTCTACCTGTCCGTTCAACTCTTTATGTTTTACCAGCATCTCCGATTCACTCCGTTCTTTTCTTCTACTTCTATTATAACACAAAAAAGGCCGCTGTGCGCGACCTTTTTCGACAAGCTGGAGGGTGCTGCCGGACGGGCAGCACCCTCTTTTTTGGTTTTATTTTCAAGGCTTCTTCTCCGTCACCGCTACGCCGTGGCAGGAACGACAATTTGCCGCCCGCAGTACAATCACATTCTTCTCCCATGGAAAAATCTGTGCTTTTTACGGATTTGCTCTTGGCGGAAACGGGAGAATGTGCTATAATGAAAGGTACGCAGATGTATTTCCATAGGCGATCCGCTCCGCAGCGGACACGAGCAGAATAAAGAAAACGCGCAATGCGAAAGGAATATCAATATGAAAGTCAATCTGAGAAAGATCAACCGACCTGCTGACCATGCCGCCTGCTGGTGCGGCAGCGGCCGGGCGTATGCCGAATGCCACAAGGCACAGGATGACCGGCTCGACGGACTGAAGCGTGCCGGCTATAAAGTCCCCAACCGCAAACTCATCAAAACCCCGGCCCAGATCGAGGGCTGCCGGGAGGCCGGGCGCATCAATTCGCTGGTGCTGGATGCGGTGGCGGCCATGATCCGTCCGGGCATCACCACGCAGGATATTGACGATGCCGTTGCTGCAAAGACTAAGGAACTGGGCGGTATTGCTGCCACGCTGGGTTTTGAGGGCTATCCGGCCAGTGTATGCACCTCGGTCAACAATGTGGTCTGCCACGGCATCCCCAGCAAAAAGGTCGTCCTGAAGGAAGGCGATATCATCAACGTAGACTGCACCACCATCTACAACGGCTACTACGGCGACGCATCCCGGATGTTCTGCATCGGCGAGGTGTCCCCGGAGGCGAAAAAACTGGTGGACGTCACCAAGGAATCCATCGAACTGGCACTGAAGCACCTGAAACCCTACAGCCACATCGGCGATATCGGCTATTATGTCAACTACCATGCCCGCAAAAACGGCTATCATGTCGTGCGTGAGATCGGCGGCCACGGCGTGGGCCTGCAGATGCACGAGGACCCCTATGTGTGCCACATCGGCCAGCTGAATAAGGGCATGGTGCTGGCACCGGGCATGATTTTCACCATCGAGCCCATGATCAACGAGGGTACCGGCGCATTTTATCAGGACGAGCACGACGGCTGGACCATTTATACGGCAGACGGCTCGCTGTCGGCACAGTGGGAATATGAAATCCTCATGACCGAAACGGGCTACGAAATTTTGTCGAAGTGATCCCGGCGGGGCAACGCACAGAACGATCCCGCAGCAACCGGCATTTCCGACACCGGAAAATCTCCCTCCGCGCGCCCATCCTTGAAAAAGGTTGACAAATATGCGCCGCTATGTTAAAATAACAAACAGAACAGACGAATGCAATGAAACGGCGCTTGCGGTACAGAGGGCTGCGGAGTGTGGGCGATGCGGAACCCATGCACCGGAACGAAGCCCCCGGACGGATTTGCGCCGTTTTTTGGTTTGTTTACTTTTAAAGCCATTTTCCGAGCTATTTTTGGCGGTGCGCACACCGCCCATACCGAAAGGAGAACGCGACCATGTATACCAATGAAAAACAGGCAGACATCGAGATCAATCTGCTGGATTTACTGCGCTTTGTGTGGACACGCTGGGCAGTAGTGCTGGCGGCAGCGGTGCTGTGTGCGGTCATCGGCTTTCTGATGCCGGTGTCTGTGACGGCCGGATCGTGGGAAGCTTCGGGCAGCCTGATGCTGTATGCCGATGACCTGCAGGTCACAGAGGGCATCAGCCCGACCGCGGAAAAAGAAAAGCTGACCAATGTGGCGGCGGCGCTGATTTCCGGCTCTCAGGTATATGCGGATGCGCTGGAGATCATGGACAGCGATCAGCTGCCCGCCGAACTGGCGCAATACGTCACGGTCAGCACCAAAACGCAGCTGATCCACATCAGCGTGAAGCACAGCAATCCGGTCTTTGCCCGCAATGCCGCAGAGGCCATCCGGGCGGCGGCACCGGCCGTGGTAGCGGAACGGCTGCCCGGCGTCCGGTTGCAAGCATACGGCACCATCGGTGTAACGGGAACCGAGGGAGGCACCGGCAGCCATATGTCCAACGTGGTGCTGGGCGGTGTGCTGGGTGCAGTGCTGGCGGTACTGCTCATCGTGCTGGCGGAACTGCTGAACACCACCGTAAAATCCCGCCGGGAGCTGGAACAGCTGACCGGAGCGCCGGTTCTGGGGGCGATGCCCACCGTCCGGAGCAGTGAGCGGGAATCGGCCCGTGCCATCAGGAAAGCAGGGAGGGTGTAACTCATGTCGAAAAATCTGAAGAATGATTCCGCGGCGCGAACCGCTGCCCGCGAAGCATGGACGACCGCATTCGTACAGCAATGCCGGGCGGCAAATGCCCGCCGGGTGATGATCGCTTCGGCCGGCAATGACGGCGACGGGGTGATGCTGGCGGTGGAACTGGCGGAAACGCTGGCCGCGGCCGGTGCCAAGGTGCTGGTTGTGGATTGCGACCTGCGCCGGGGGGCGCTGCAGAAGCAGCTGCAGCGGAGCGTCCCGGAGGAGAAGTGTCTGGCGGCCGTACTGACCGCCGCACAGGGAACACGTCCGGGTGCCGTCAGCACCCGCGGCTTTCATGCCGTGTTGGCGGGGGAAACGGACCAGATGCCGTCGGCCCTGCTGGATTCTCCGAGGATGAAGGAACTGCTGAACGATCTGACCCAGCACTACGATTACGTGCTGTGCGTGGCGCCGCCGGTGAGCGCTGCGCCGGATGCCGGTGTGCTGGGCCGCCGGTGCGACGGCGCTGTGCTGGCGGTGCGTTACCGTGGCACTGACCGCCGTACCGTGACCGATGCAGCTACCGTTCTGCAGCACAGCGGCACAAAGCTGCTGGGCACCGTACTGACGGAATACGACCTGACAATGGCACGCAAAATGGGCGAGCCGTACATCCACTACGGAAGATCATAAGGAGATATTGCCATGCAACAGTCCAATCCCATTGCCGCACAGCCGATGCTGTATCGGTTTGTCAAGCGCTTTTTCGATTTGACCGCTTCGCTGGCCGCATTGGTGCTGCTCAGTCCCATATTTCTGGTGCTGGCCGTGCTGGTGTACCGGGAGGACGGCGGCCCGGTATTTTACCGCCATCTTCGGGTGGGCCGTGGCGGAAAGTCCATCGGAGTCTATAAATTCCGCTCGATGAAGCGCAACGCCGACGAGCTGAAGAAAATGCTGACCGAGGAACAACTGGCGCAGTATTACCGCGAATTCAAAATCGACGACGATCCCCGCGTGACGAAAATCGGCGGTATGCTCCGGCGTACCAGTCTGGACGAATTGCCCCAGCTGCTGAACATCATCAAAGGGGAAATGAGCGTCATCGGCCCGCGTCCCATCGTGCGGGACGAGCTGGGCCAGTACACTGCCGAACAGCAGGCGAAGCTGCTCAGTGTCAAGCCGGGGCTGACCGGGTATTGGCAGGCTTATGCCCGCAACAATGCCACCTATGCCACGGGCGAACGACAGAAAATGGAGATGTATTATGTGGAGAATGCCAGCCTCTGGCTGGACATCCGCATTCTGATCCGCACCGTCGCCGCCGTCATCACCAAGGACGGCGCACAATAAAACGGAGGCAGATGAAATGGAACTGAAATTTACGGTCGTCACGGTCGTTTTCAACGGCGCGGCGGTCATCGGCAAAACCATGCGGTCGGTGCTGACGCAGACCGTGTCCCCGTACGAATATCTGATTTTTGACGGCGGTTCCACCGACGGTACATGGGAAACCGTCACCGCCATGGCAGAGGAATTTGCCGCTGCGGGCATTGCATTTCATGCCGTGCGCGAAAAGGATACCGGCATTTACAATGCCATGAACAAGGGCATCCGTGTAGCGGAGGGGGATTTTATCTCGTTCCTCAATGCCGGCGACTGGTACGAGCCCGATGCACTGGCGAACATCGCCGCATTTTATGCGGAGGCGCCGTTCGACCTGACCTACGGCGGCCTGCATTACATTCAGTCCGACGGTTCCGTCCGGGATAAAATGTCCCGGCTCGACCGGTTCCCCGTCAGCAGCCGAAACTGGAATCACCCCAGTATGTTCCTGCGGCGGGAGATTTATCAGAAATATTATTTCAATGAGGAATTCCGCGCTTATGCAGACTTTGACCTGTATCTGAAGCTGCGGAAGGATGGCACCCGCATCCGGGTCATCGACAAGGTCATCACCAATTTTGTGGCAGACGGTGTCAGCACCGCAACCGGCCTGAAAAAAGTGCTGGCCCGCGCGGGCGAGAAATACCGTGCCTACCGTCACAACGGGTACAGCCCCGTGTACTGGGCGGAGGCGTACGGCTGGGAACTGCTGAAAGCGTGTTACATGAAACTGCACAGCGGCCAATGACGGTACAGATCCCGTCCGTACGATGGGATCCGCGGCCGTGCCGCATATGCGAAAGGAGCGCAATATGGATAATATCACCTTGCGAAAGGTCCAGCTGGCTCAGCTGGAGATCGCCAAAGAGATCAAGCGGGTCTGCGACGAAAACCACATCCGCTATTTCCTCGATTCCGGTACCCTGCTGGGTGCGGTGCGGCATCAGGGCTTTATCCCGTGGGATGACGACATGGACATCGGCATGGAGCGGGCGGAATACGACAAATTCCTCGCCCTTGCCCCGGAAAAGCTGGGTGCGGACTTCATGCTGCAGACATGGGACACCGACCCCGGCTACGGTCTGCCCTTTGCCAAGGTTCAGCGACGCGGCACCGTCTATCTGGAGGAAAACGTGGAGACGGCCAACTGTGCCCACGGCCTGTTCGTGGATATTTTTCCCTACGACCATTACCCGGACGGCGGCGACAAGCCGCAGGGCAAGACGCTGGATTTCATGAAAGTGCTCATCCGCGCCAAGTGCGGCTACCGTCTGCGCCACCTGTCCGGCAAGCCGGATTACAAGAAAATCGTGGTCTATCAGGCCATGCGTACGGCGGTGTCCGTGGTGGGCAAAGGTAAGCTGACGGCAAAATACGACGCACTGGCCCGCAAGCACAACGGCGAAGCGGCAAACTGGCTGTTTCCGCAGGGCATTTCCCGCTATGGACGCTGGTGCATCCCGGCTGCTGCCGTCGCGGAGGTGACGGAACTGCCCTTTGAGGGCGTACCGTTTTCGGTGCCGGCGGACTATCACACCTACCTGACCCACGCATACGGCGATTATATGCAGCTGCCGCCGGAGGATCAGCGCGAGAACCGCCACGGCATCGTGGAGCTGAAGCTGTAAGGGATGGTGGAAATCCCCCTGTCGCTTCGCGACATCCCCCTTTAGGCAAGGGGGACCTTGGCAAACGGAGAATTCCGCTCGCTTGACTTTTGGTCTGTCAGCAAGACTATCTACCCGTCAAAACCTCCCTTGCCTAAAGGGAGGGGGACCATGTTCGTCAGAACATGGTGGAGGGATACATTGACCAGATCATCAAACTACCCATTCAAGGAGAAAAAATTATGCTGACCAAAAAGCAATTTGATATTTTAGCATGGCTGGCGGAGCAGGATCATCTGACTGCTGCCGACTGCCCGACGTTCACTGCGGCGGAGCTGGAAGCCCTCGATGCCGCAGGCTATACTGCGTCCGGAGCGATCACCGGTGCCGGTCTTGCGGCGCTGGAACCGTACCGTGTCCGGCGCGCCATTTTCATGGCGGCGGGCTTTGGTTCCCGGATGCTGCCCATCACCATCAATACCCCCAAGCCGCTGGTGCGTGTGCGCGGCAAGCGCATGATCGACACCGCACTGGATGCGGTGCTGGCGGCGGGCATCGAAGAAATTTACGTCATCCGGGGCTATCTGGCGGAGCAGTTTGACCAGCTGCTGTACAAATACCCCATGATTCATTTCATCGAAAACCCCCTCTACGACCAGTCCAACAACATCGGCTCGCTGTACTGCGCAGGAGATCTTCTGCGCGGGGCCTATCTGATGGAGGCCGACCTGATGGTATCGAATCCGTCGGTGGTGCGCCGCTATCAGTATCAGTCCAACTATCTGGGCATTCCGGTGAAGGAAACGACCGACTGGAGCGCCCGCACCAAAGACGGCATCATCGAAACCATCGCGCCCGGCTATGCCACGGATTGCCATCTGGTCATCGGCATTTCCTACTGGAGCGAGGAGGACGGTGCGCGCTATGCCCGCCACATCCGCGAGGTATTTGAGGCCCCCGGTGGCAAGCAGTGTTTCATGAGTCAGGTGGTTTACGTCCACCATCCCGGCGAATACCGCATCGCCATCCGCGAATGTAGCGCCGAGGACATCGTGGAAATCGACTCCTTCGCCGAGCTGAAGGAGATTGACCCCGTGTACGATGTATGATGCATTGCATATGTGTATATACGAATATTATGCATGAAGCATTACGGATAATGGAGGATACGCCATGAACAGCAACTGGTTCAAGGTGGTCATGAAGGCCACCGGAACGCAATACGGCAAGGGCCTGCTGCTGAAGGGTATGCCGGTCATCTTCAACAAGCGCGGCGCAACGCTGAAAATCGGCCGCGACTGCATCATCAACAGCGGCTTCCTGTCCAATCTGGTGGGCCTGTACAGCCGCACCATTATCGTGACCCGGCTGCCCGGCGCACAGATCACCATCGGTGACAACGTGGGCATTTCCGGTGCGACCATCTACGCCCGCAGTTCCATCACCATCGGGGACAATACCATGATCGGCGGCAATGCCAAGATCCTCGACAACGACTTCCATCCCATCGAAGCGGAGGCCCGCCTGCGCGACGACAAAGATAAGATCCGTGCCAAGCCCATCGTCATCGGCAAAAATTGCTTCATCGGGTGCAACAGCATCATCCTCAAGGGGACGGTGCTCGGCGACAACTGTGTGGTCGGTGCCGGTGCAGTGGTGTCGGGCACCTTTGAAGACAATTGTGTCATCGCCGGCAACCCGGCGCAGGTCATAAAAAGACTGGATGGATGAAGATGATGAATACAAAGAAAAAAATTTGCTTCATTGCGCAGTTTCCGCCGCCCATCCACGGTCTGTCCAAAGCGGTGGATACGCTGTACCGGTCGGAACTGGCGGAAAAATATGCGTTTGAAGCCATCAATATCACTGACAACAAGAAATTTCCCCTCAACCTGTTCCGCATGGCAAAAAGCGATGCCGATCTGTTCTATTTCACCATCAGCCAATCCCGCGGCGGAAACCTGCGTGATCTGGCGATTCTGAAGCTGCTGCAGCTGCGGAAGAAAAAGTGCGTGGTGCATCTCCATGGCGGCTACTACCGCACGATGGTGGAAGGACTGCCGGAGCAGCAGAAGCGCGCCAACTTCGCGGCGGTATCCCGGCTGGCGGGTGCCATTGTGCTGGGTCCGTCGCTGAAATACATCTTCCGGGGGATGCTGCCGGAGGAGCGGATCTTCACCGTCCCGAACTGCGTGGACGACCAGTACCGTATGGACGACGATGCATTCGCCGCCAAGGTGCAGGCCGCCGCCGGGGTGCCGGTGCGGCAGGTGCTGTACCTGTCGAATTTCATCCGCGACAAGGGGTATCCTCATGTGCTGGAACTGGCGCGGCAGGAGAAATGCCGTGTGGACGGCGGTGCGGCGCCCCGGTTCCATTTCCATTTTGCAGGTAAATTTTTCGACCCCGCCGACGAAGCCGATTTCTTTGCATTTGTCCGCAACCACGGGCTGGAGTCGCTTGTGACGTACCACGGCGTAGTGCAGGGTGCAGCGAAACAGCGTCTGCTGAATGAAAGCCACATTTTGTCCTGCTGACCCGTGACCCCAAGGAGGGCCAGCCCATCAGCATCCTTGAAGCGATGGCCAACGGCATGCTGGTCGTCACCACCGACCATGCCGGCATCCCCGACATCGTTACCGACGGCGAAAACGGCATCGTGGTCACGGACGAGGCGCAGGAACTGACCGGTCTGGGCGACCGGATGGCCGCCGCCGATCTGACCGACGTTATGCAGCAAAACCGCAGCCGGGTGATGACCGCATTCCGCGAGCGGGATTATCTGAACCACATGGACCGGGTGTTTGAGCAGGTCATGGGATGAGGGACGCGTCCGTCCCACCAATCTTCACCAAGGAGTAGCAATATGGATCGTATGATACCAAGACGACGATTTCTGTTCCTGTACCTCATCGCGGCGGCCATCGGGGTGCTGGGCAGCATGATCGTATTCAGCCGGCCGCACAGCCGGTTTGATTTTCTGACCGTTGCCAGCTTTCTGCTCAATATTGCGCTGTTCTACCAGCGCTACATCCGCTCGGTGTATCGCCGCGCATTCAGCATCGACATGATGTATTGGCTGTTTGCGCTGTTTTTCTTCGGCATTGCGCCGCTGCTGCAATTTGTGACCGGCATTTATGCGTGGAACCTGCAGCCGACCGCCGGCGAGGTACTCCGCACCAACATTTATATCTTCCTGTGGTCGGCCTTTTATATTTTCGGCCAGACGGTCCGTTTTTTCCCCGGTGTGAAGCTTCGCACCGGACTCCGCCCCCGCAAGCCACAGACGGAGGTCGTATACGAGATCCATACGACACGCAAATACATCGTACTGGCCGGTGCATTGGTCATCACGGCATATTTCATGTACAAAATCGGCTTCCGGAATATGTTTTCGCGTCATACGGCCGTCGTACCGGGCCTGAGCCAGACGATGGAACTGCTGGTGACGCATGGCTTCAAAAATTTCGTGCTGTTCTGCACCGCATTTTTTATTATGGATGCCAAGCGGAAGAAGAAAATTTCCGCCGGGGTCATGCTGGCGCTGCTGTGTATGCTGCTGTCCTGCTTCCCGTTGAGCATCGCCCGGAATATGATGGCTTCGTTCTATGCCGGGCTGATGATCCTGACACTGGACCAAACCCGGCACGGCCGCTGGTTTGCGCTGATTATCCTCGGTGGTCTGGTGCTGGTATTCCCGGCCGTTGAAATTTTCCGGCGCGCCGGCAATGTCACCTCTTTCAGCGACATCGGCCCCATGATGCTCGAAAGTATGCAGGCGACCTACCTGCAGGGGCATTACGATGCGCATCAGATGTTCATCAGCATTCAGCGTTATGTGGAGCAGGCCGGCTTTTCGTGGGGACATCAGCTGCTGGGCTGCATCTTCTTCTTTGTTCCGCGCAGCATCTGGCCGGATAAGCCCTACGGCACCGGGCAGACGGCCTTCGAATGGCTGAAGCAGCATTCGTTCACGAATGTCTCTGCACCGCTGGTTTCGGAGGCATACGTGAATTTTGGTGTCATCGGCATCGTCGTTTTTGCCGTCTTGCTGGGCAAGACCGTCAAGCTGCTGGACGATCGATACTGGCATTCCGACAACGAACTCAGCTGGATCCGGGTGATTTATCCGTCCGCCATTTTCATGCTGTTTTTCATGCAGCGCGGCGACCTGATGTCCAGCGGTGCCTACACCTGCGCGCAGGTGGTCGTGGGGACGGTGCTGCATTGGTTCATTGTGCAGAAACGTCCGCAGCACATTGCGTCCGGCGGGGCAGAGGATCCGTCGTGAACGGGGATGCGCTCCGGTCCATCCGCAGAAAATAATGCATAAATACACAATAAATGTATACCCATACGGGCCGCAGACGATTGCGGCCCATTTTTCATTTTCAGCAAGCGCATTGCTCCCGGACGGTCCTTTTTAGGCCCGTCGAGGACACCGGATTCTACAAATAAAGCGGAGCGGTAGGGGCGTCAATCTGATGCCCGTGGGCTTTTGCATCTCGAAGGGCTTCTCCACAAGCACACTGCTTTGTTCTTCGCCCAGCCTCCTTGCCTCTCCCTTCGGGGGATCTCAAAACCTTCGATTTTGACAGAGGCCGGGAAATCCCTCTCTCGTGCAATGTTCCAAAAAAATACACTTTCATACGATTTTTTGCATATTTTTGTTGACAGCCCAACGAAATCGTATTATGATATACATATATATGCGCTGTATGCCCGTCGCGCTGACGGCACAGCATGTCTATGAATCAACAGGAAAGAAGGAATATTTATGCCAAAACTGAGCGATCGGGTTCAGACGTTCACCGATTCCGTCATCCGCCGCATGACCCGGATCAGCGATGCCCACGGTGCGATCAACCTGTCGCAGGGCTTCCCGGATTTTGACCCGCCGCGTCCCATGCTGGATACGCTGGCGCGGGTCGCCTACGAAGGTCCCCACCAGTACCCCATCACCTTCGGCGCAGAGAATTTCCGTCAGGCACTCGCCCGCAAGCAGGGCCGTGCGCTGGGCCGCACCATTGACCCCGAAACCGAGATCGTTGTCACCTGCGGCGGCACCGAGGCCATGATGTGCGCCATGATGACCATCTGCAACCCCGGCGACAAGGTTATGGTATTTTCGCCTTTCTACGAGAACTACTCCGCCGACGCCATCCTGTCCGGCGCACAGCCGATCTTCATCCCGCTGGTACCGCCGACGTTTGATTTCGACATCAACCTCATCGAGGACGGCTTCCGTCAGGGTGCCAAGGCCATCATCGTGTGCAACCCCTCCAACCCCTGCGGCAAGGTGTTTACCCGTGAGGAACTGGAGGCCATCGGCAAGCTGGCACTGAAGTACGACGCATTCGTGGTGACGGATGAGGTGTACGAGCATATGGTGTATGCGCCCAACACCCATACCTGCATGGCATCTCTGCCCGGTATGTACAACAACACCATCACCTGCAACTCCCTGTCGAAGACCTACTCCATCACCGGCTGGCGTCTGGGCTATCTGGTCGGCCCGGCCGAGGTCATCGAAAATGCCAAGAAGGTGCACGACTTCCTGACCGTTGGCGCCGCTTCGCCGCTGCAGGAGGCCGCAACCGTGGGCCTGAATTTCCCGCAGTCCTATTACGATGAACTGCTGGTGACCTACACCGAAAAGCGCAAGTATTTCCTCGACGGTCTGGACAAGATCGGCCTGAAGCACAACGTCCCGCAGGGCACCTACTTCGTCATGCTGGACATCTCCGACTTCCTGGAACTGCCCCAGTTCAAGGGCTGGACTGATATGGAATTCTGCGAATGGATGATCATCAACATCGGTGTGGCCGCCGTGCCCGGCTCCAGCTTCTTCCGCGAGGAAGTCAACCATCTGATCCGCCTGCATTTTGCCCGTGAAAAGTCCACGCTGGATGAAGCACTGGCACGTCTGGCGAAGATGGGAGCGCTGCTGAAGTAATGGATACCCGTTCATTTTACTATTGCAGCTACAGCATCGGTGACGAGCCCTACGAGGACGTCGCACAGGTCTGCCGCCCCTACGGTTCACGGATTTTGCTGATTGGCGGCAAAAAAGCCATGCAGGCCGGCTTTGCCCGGCTGGAGCGACAGCTCAAGCACAGCGGGCTGTCGATCGTGGCGGTGGAAACCTACGGACACGACTGCACCTACGGCAACATCCTGCGGCTGGCATCGCTGGCGCAGGAACTGAAAGCGGACATGATTTTCGGTATGGGCGGCGGTAAGGCGCTCGATACCGCAAAGGGTGCCGCACAGCGTGCCGGATTGCCGGTGTTCACGTTCCCGACCATTGCTGCGACCTGCGCCGCGACCACGGCGCTGTCGGTCGTCTACCGCGAGGACGGCAGCTTTGAAAGCTTCTATTTCTTCTCGCGCCCGCCGCGCCATGCGTTCATTGACCTGAGCATCATTGCGCAGGCCCCGTGGAAGTACCTGCAGGCCGGCATGGGCGACACCATCGGCAAGTTTTTTGAATGTCATTTCTCTGCCCGTGGCGACAAGCTGACGCACAGCTCGGCGCTGGGCCGCGAGATCAGCAATATGTGCTATGCCCCTCTGCTGGAATACGGCATCGAGGCCAAGCACGATTGCGAAAACCACCGCGTCAGCACTGCGCTGGAGCAGGCGGTACTGGCGAACATCGTCAGCACCGGTCTGGTATCGCTGTCAGTGCTGGATCAGTACAACTGCGCCGTGGCACACTCGGTGTACTACGGGCTGGTCGTACTGCCCGGCTTTGAGGAAAAATGGCTCCACGGCAACGTGGTGGCCTACGGTGTGCTGGTGCAGCTGCTCATTGATGGCGACGAAGCCGAAGCCCGCCGCCTGAAAGCCTTCATGCAGGAACTGGAAATGCCCACGACCCTGCGCGAAATGGACGTGCCGGTGGACCGTACCGTGCTGCAGCCGGTGCTGACCGAAACCGTCACCGGCCCCGACATGGAGCACATCCCGTACCCCATCACCGAGGACATGGTGTTCGATGCCATGGTCAAGGTGGAGAAGCTGTAAATTACGGCAAAATGGGGGACATCCCCCAATAAAAAAGGAGTATCACAAATGAATACGCAAGCAAAAAGCAGCATCAATACCAAGAATCTGCTGAAATTCATTCTTGGTTCCGCATTCGGTGTCCTGATGTTCATGGTACCGATCCCCTACGAGGGTTCCTTCACGACCCTGCTGGAGTTCTGCAAGAACTTCCTGAAGAATCTGTTCGGCCCGTCCCTGATCTACGTGACCTGCGCTCTGGTGGTCATCGGTTCGCTGATGAGCCTGTATGACTTCATCTGCAAGCCCGACTGGATCCGCAAGAACCATTATCTGTCCAAGGCATTCTCCACCACGCCCCTGTATCTGGTGTCCAAGCTGATCGGTATGGTCGTGGTCGTGATGGTCACTTTCGGCTTCGGTCCGGAAGTCATCACCTCCGGCGCTACCGGTGCCACCATGGTCGACCTTTGCTGCACGCTGGTGTGCATCGTGCTGAGCTTCAGCTTCCTGATGCCGTTCCTGACTGACTGTGGCATCATGGAATTCATGGGCGTTGTGCTCAAGCCCGTGGTACGTCCCCTGTTCAAGGTTCCGGGCCGCGCTTCCGTGGACCTGATCGCTTCCTGGTTCGGTGCATCCAATGCCGCCGTCATTCTGACCCGCGAGCAGTACATGAAGGGCTTCTACACCAAGCGTGAGGCCGCCTACATCATGACCAACTTCTCGCTGGTGTCCATTCCGTTCTGCCTGCTGATCGCACAGACCATCGGCATCGCCAATCTGTTCCCGACCTTCTACCTGAGCATCTGCATCGTCGGCGTCGTGCTGGCCGTCATCCAGTGCCGCATCCCGCCCATCAGCAACATGGAGAACACCTATCAGGAGCAGGTCGGCAAGCAGCTGGACGAAGAAGTGCCCACTGAGCAGAGCCCCATGAAGTATGCACTGGAGATCAGCTGCAAGCGCGCAGAGGAATTCAACGTGCATACCGTGGTTTCAAGCGGTATGGAAGTGGTCATGGGTATGCTGTTCGACCTGATCCCCACCGTGCTGGCATGGGGTACCGTTGCACTGATCATTGCTGAAATGACCCCCGTATTTGACTGGGTTTCCTATCCCATGGGCTGGTTCCTGCACATCCTGGGCGTGGAAGAAGCTTTCGCCGCCGCTCCCGCTACCCTGATCGGCTTTACCGATATGTTCATCCCCGCACTGCTGCTGACCGGCATCGAGTCCGTGAAGACCAAGTTCATCGTCGGCGCACTGTCTCTGGTGCAGATCATCTACCTGACCGAGGTAGGTGCCATCGCCATCAAGAGCGAAGTGCCGCTGAACTTCTGGAAGCTGCTGGTGATGTTCCTGCAGCGTACCATCATCGCCATCCCGCTGCTGGTGCTGCTGGCCAACATTTTCCTGTAAGCACAACACAGCCGTGCGATAGAATGATGTATTGTATTGCATAAATGATCCCCATTTCGCACGAGCGGCGGAATGGGGATTTTTTGTATGAGGAGGGACACCATGCGCGTGATTTTCAACGAAGACCCCAACCATTTCGCCATCAGCCGCCTGCAAGCCGGGTACACCACCATTTCCCGGACGCAGGCAGAGGCGTTTATTGATCAGTACCAAGGCACCGGCATCACGGACTTCATGATTTGTCTCGGTGCCAGTTCCAACTGGTATGAATCCCGCACGACGGAGAGTGCGCTGACCCGTTACCGCCGCTGGCAGGCGGAGGGACGGGTGCCGCAGGGCGACAGCATCGCTGCGCAGGTGGTGCGCTGTGCGGGCCTGCTGGCCGATTTTCATGACCGCGAGGGAGAGGACATCCAGCAGGTGTGGATCCGCCGTCTGCGGCACATCGGCATCCGTCCGTGGATCTCCATCCGCATGAACGACATCCACGACGGTGCGCAGAAAGGCGCGTTTCTGCACAGCGCGTTCTACGATGCACACATCGACACCTGCGGACGGGCCTCACATCGTACGCCATCGGATTATTTCGACTACGGGCTGGATTACCTGCAGGAGCCGGTCCGGGCGTACTACAAGCGCATCGTCCGGGAGGGACTGATGACCTTTGATGCCGACGGCATCGAATTTGACTGGCAGCGGGAGGCCCGGTCGGTGCAGATCGGGCGGGAGTCCGAGGGGCTGGATGTGCTGACGGACTTTATGACGGAGCTGTTTGACGTGGTCGCCGAAGCGGAGGCAAAATGGGGACACCCCATCGATATTGCGGTCCGTGTGCCGGATTCCCCGGAGAAGTGTATGCGTCTGGGGCTGGACGTCCTGCGCTGGCTTGACACCGGGCGGGTGCAGCTGCTGACAGTTGCGCCCCGCTGGGGTGCGAGCGACCACGATATGCCGCTGGATCTGTGGCGGCGCATCCTCGGTGCGCGTCCCATCCGGCTGGCCGCCGGGCAGGAGATCCTGCTGACGAATATGACGCTGGCAAAGCGGTCGTATCTGCTCAACACACCGGAAACCGCCCGCGGATTTGCGTACGCGCACGTCTGTCAGGGCGCGGAGGTCTATCTGTTCAATTATATGGATGCACTCACACCGGAGCCCATTCCGTTCTGCGGCGACCCGGCGGTGTACCGCGCATTTCTGCAATGCGCCGGCGAGCGGGATGCGCTGGCCACGCAGACCCGACGCCATGTCGTTACCCACAGCGACATGGAGGCTCCCGGCGCACCGGCACGGCGCACGCTGCCCCTCCGCTGCCGCCCCGGACGCTGGCACGTCATGCGGATTCCGGTGGGCGAACTGCTGCCCGGTCAACGCGCCCGGCTGGTGCTGGGGCTGATGCCCGGCGAAGGGGGAGACGCATCCGAAATGCCCACGGTGTACATCAACGGTATGCCGTGTGCCTGCCTCGGCCCGGCGGAAGGATTGCCGCCCGCCCCGGAATGCCTGCATTATGCGGCATTTGATGTCCCGGAAGCTTGCCGCACGCATACCACGCTGGCTGCCGAGCTTGGCACCCGTAACAAGGAATGCACCGTCGTATGGGCGGAAATCGTCGTCGGATGAATGCAAAAAACGCGACGCTTGCCCCGCGGGTGGCAAATGGCCGCTTCTACACAAAAACCGTCAAGCCATTTTTTCAACAAAAAAAGGTGCCGCTTCTCAGCAGCACCTTTTTTGTTATTCCGCAGTTTCTTCCGCAGCGGCGGTATCAAACAGCACCGTCCGGAACAACTCGGCGGTGGCCTTGGGCCCCAGCGCCTTCAGGAACGGATCGGTGGCAGGGCCGCCTTTTTCCAGCAGGCCGTCCACGTATACGGCGGCCTTGGCGCGCTTGGCGCCGGGCTCTGCAACGGATTCGCCGTTCAGACGCAGATATGCGGCAGTGAAATCGCTTGCCAGCCGGCTCAGTGCGTGGGTGTCCGCCGTTTTGCCTTTCTTGGAAACGCTCTCCGGCAGCTTCATGGCATCGTACCAATGTACACCGGGATCGCGCTCCGGCAGGCGGGCATACAGCGCCTTCGCCACAGACAACGGGCGGGTGTGTACCGGTGCCAGCTGGGTGTCGTACAACTCAATGATGAGCGTGTCATTGCCCAGCGCACGGATACGGTCGTAGGAATACAGCGGCAGGTCTTTCTCGGTGGGGTTCACGATCAGCGTCTCCATTTTCATCAGCCCCAGCATTCCGGAGGCGGTCATCACCGACACCCGGCCCAGCCCGTCGGCATGGTAGGCCCGGATCGAAAACGTCATCCCATTGACCTTGACCCGGCGCCATGCGCCGATGTCCAGCGGTACCAGCGGATGATGCGCATCAATTTGCTCCAACAGAGATAAAATCATACGATCAGCCTTTCTTCAGCGAAATTTGTGCCAGCCCTGCCTTGTGCAGGATCACCGTACCGGTCAGCAAAGCACCCTGACCGACGATATTGATGATTTCTGCCATCCAGTTCATGAATGCCTGCGTGAAGTCCTGCGAGGCCAGATACCCCATACACATCGAGCAGATGAATGCCACAATGAAGCAG
>JAFTRF010000196.1 GCA_017462405.1 Clostridia bacterium
ATTTTTCCCGTACGATGTTGGCGTACGTCTCCACATTGGCAATGCTTGGCACCAGATTCGCCAGCTGCAGCAGATAGGTCTTGTCGTTGAGTTCATCATAGTCCTTCTGCTCCCGCAGACGGTCCAGCACAGTGACAAAGTCAATCCGTTCGCCGGCCGTCAGCTTTTCCAGCATAATGGCATAAATGGTGCGGTGTTTTGCCAGATGGAAATAGTTGGGTGACGGCAGAATCTCCATCAGGTGATCCAGACAGCCGGCATCCAGCAGTACCGCACCCAGTACGGACTGCTCCGCCTCCGGGCTGTACGGCAGACTCAGCCCGTCATAGCCGGAGGTCACATTCAATTTCTGATCCATGGCGATCCCTCTGTTTTTACAGGTATTGGCCGCAAATTATGCCTGCTCGGCAACCACGGCGCTGATCTTTGCGCTGATGCCGTTGTACAGCTTGACTTCGCAATTGTAGGTGCCGAATGCTTTGATATCGGCATCCAGCACGATCTTGCGCTTATCCACCGTGACACCGTAGGTCTTTTTCAGTTCCTCCGCAATTTCCTTGGCGGTCACGGAGCCGAACAGACGGCCACCCTTACCGGCCTTGACAAACAGCTTCACCGACTTGCCGTTGAGTTTGTCGGCAGCAGCCTGTGCATTCTTGCGTTCAGTTTCCTCCTTGTAGCGGATGGATTCCTCGTGGTTGCGCAGCTCGTTCATGGCCTGTGCATTGGCCTCACGTGCCAGCTTCCGCGGCAAGAGGAAATTGCGGCCGTAGCCCTCCGAAACCTCTGCCAGTTCACCCTTCTTGCCGGTGCCTTGACATCCTGCAACAAAATTACTTTCATGTTCAAACAGTCCTTTCCATAATTGCAGGCCGCAGTTCCGCGGCCCGCTTGCATTGATTTATTGATTTGTTGATAAATTGACTCACGATTGTCCCGGCTTGGCCGGACCGTATTCGGGCTGCATTCCGTCAATTTCCGGCTGAATGCCCCGGTCTGCCAGAAACGTATCAATGGCCTCTTCCACCCGTTTCCGGGCTTCATCCGGTGTAATTCCGGCCAGCTGTGCGCCGGCCATCGTCAGGTGACCGCCGCCGCCGATTTTCTCCATAATCAGCTGCACGTTGATACGGCCAAACGAACGGGCGGAAATGTTCACGCCGTTTCCAAACGGGAACATGACGAAAGATGCATCTACACCACTGATGTTCAGCAGTTCGTCCGCAGCCTGAGCCGCCACTACGCGGAAATCCTTTCCGGATTCGTTGCCGACCGCCAGTGCCATCCCCCGATGGATCCGGGCGCTGGAGATAAAGTCATACTTCTGCTTATAGCTGTCAAAGCTGCTGGCAAACAGCCGCTTTGCTTCTACCGGATCTGCGCCGTTTTTCCGGAGAAACGCCGCCGCCTCAAAGGTACGCACACCGGTTTTCAGCACAAAGTTTTTGGTATCAAGCATGATACCGGACAGCAATGCATCCGCTTCCAGATGATCCAGCGGTGCATTGGAAATGTAATCGATCAGCTCGGTGACCATTTCCGAAGCCGACGATGCAAACGGCTCGTGATAAAAAATCACGGCACGATCGATGTAGTTGACCATTTTGCGGTGATGGTCGATGACCGCCACCTGTTTGCAGGCATCGTATACCTCACGGCACTCCAGCATGCTGGCGGAGTGTGTATCTACGATGACCAGCACGGACTGATCCGTTACCATATCCACCGCATCTCTGGGGTCAATGAACAGATCATTGCGTTCATCCGCCTCAAAGCAGCGCAACAGCGGCGTTGCTACCGTGGATGTCCGGTCGATGATGACGTATGCCTCCCGGTTAAAGCACGTCTGCGCAATATAGGTGACACCGACCGCCGCGCCGACGCTGTCCAGGTCGGAGTTCCGGTGGCCCATCACAAATACCCGGTCTGCCCCTTCCAGCAGTGTGGACAGTGCATTGGCGACCACGCGGGCGCGCACCTTGCTGCGCTTTTCCAGTCCCTTGGAAACACCGCCAAAGAACTGATATTCATTCCCATTTTTGATAACGGCCTGATCGCCGCCCCGGCCCAATGCCATGTCCAGCGACTGGCCGGCCATTTCAAAGCACTCCCGCAGGTTTTTGCCGCCCCGGCCTACACCGACCGACAGTGTGACGTTGACCTTGTTTTCCAGACGGATGGTGCGCACTTCATCCAGCAGATCAAACTTCCGCTCGATGGCGCGGTCCAGATGCTGGGCTTCCCAGACAATCTGATACCGGCCGGTACCCATCCGGCTGACATAGCCACCGACCTCGGTCACCCAGTTTTCGATTTTCATTTCTACATCGGCAGAAACCTGCGACATTTCGCCCGGCTTTGCCATTTTCGAAATTTCTTCCAGATTATCAAATACCACCAGTGCGCCCGCAGGCCGGGTGCGCTGGTATTTCTCCACGGTACGCTTGAAGTAGGTGTTGTCGATGAAATACAGAATATACTGATATTCATTCTGATAGACTACCCGGTTGCGGTAGACCGTAAACAGCTTTTCACCGATCTCAACATCAAGACCGTTGTCTGAAATATCCCGCACCGAATAACCGGACAGGTATTCCGAAATATTTGAACCCAGAAATGTCTCGTTGGTGCTGACGGACGATGCAAACAACCCATTGCACCAAACCAGATCCTCATGCTCACCGACCACGGCAACCGGCAGCGGGTAACGGCTCAACATCTCCCGCTGTGCGGTTGACAGCACTTTTCCGGCCGATAAGATCGTATTCCGCACATAGCGGCTGAAATATTGGTCGCTGACAATCACAGCCGCCATGGCCACCAGTACACAAATGACCTGAAAAATCAATACGGCCGAACTGCGTTCCGCAGCGGAAAAATAGCTCTGCACCGCCATGCCTGCAACGACTGCCAGCAGGATATACACGATGGGTGAATTGATCCAGATACGTTTTTTCACCTTTGCAGCCTCCTGGTATTTATTGTTAAGGTGCTTATACCTCCATCAGAATCGGCAGAATCATCGGATCCCGCTTGGTGCTTTCAAAAATCAGCCGGCTGACCGCGTCCTTGGTTTTTGCCTTCATCGTACTCCAGTCGTGGAAGTTTTCTTCCAGACACTGCCGGATGGTATTGGCCGCCGTTTCACGCACTTCGTTCATCAGCGACTCCGATTCACGCACATACACAAAACCGCGGGAAACGATGTCCGGTCCGGAAGCAATGCTTCCGCTCATGGCATCAATGGTGCAGACGATGACCAGCAGACCGTCCTCAGCCAGATGCTTGCGGTCACGCAGCACGACACTGCCTACATCGCCGACACCCAGACCATCCACCAGTACGCGTCCGGCGGGGACATCCTCCACCTGCTTCATGGAATCTGCGGTCAGTTCAAGAGTATTGCCGATGTTGCCGATGAAAATATTTTCCTGCGGGATCCCCATGCTCCGGGCAATTTCTGCGCTCTTCTGCAGGTGCTTCTGCTCGCCGTGTACGGGAATATAATACTTCGGCTTGGTCAGACCCATCAGAATCTTCGTCTCGCCCTGACAGGCATGGCCGGAAACATGAACCTCGTACATGGATTCATACACGACGTGACAGCCCAGCTTCATCAGACCGTTGATGACCTTGCTGACCGTCTTTTCGTTGCCGGGGATGGGGTTGGCCGAAATGATGATGAAGTCTCCGGGGCCGACCTCCACCCGGCGATGATCGCCGGAGGCCATGCGGGACAGCGCAGACATCGGCTCACCCTGACTTCCGGTGGTAATCAGCACCACCTGCTCCTTGGTGTAGCGGTTCAGGGCATTGATATCAATCAGCAGACCATCCGGTACGTGCAGATAACCGAGTTCCATAGCCATGGTCATGACGTTGATCATGCTGCGGCCGGACAGCGCCACCTTGCGGCCGTATTTCTCAGCACAGTTGATGATCTGCTGTACACGATGGATATTGGATGCAAAGGTCGCAATAATGATCCGGTCCTTCTGCGCCCGCTGGAACAGCGTATCAAAGGAGCCGCCGACCGTCCGTTCGCTGGCGGTATAACCAGGGCGCTCGGAGTTCGTGGAGTCGGACATCAGTGCCAGTACACCCTTCCGGCCCAGTTCCGCAAAGCGGCCCAGATCGATCATTTCGCCCTCAATGGGGGTCGTATCAATTTTGAAGTCACCGGTCATCACAATGGTGCCTGCCGGCGTATGGATACCAAAGCCGACCGCGTCCGGAATAGAGTGGTTCACATGGATGAATTCCACCTGAATTGTGCCGAAATTCACCATCTGACCGGCCTTCACCACATTCAGGCTGCTGCGCTCCAGAATACCGTGCTCCCGCAGTTTATTTTCCACCAAACCCAGCGTCAGGCGGGTACCGTACACCGGCACATTCAGCTTTTTCAGCAGGTACGGCAATCCACCGATGTGGTCCTCGTGACCGTGAGTCAATACCACGCCGCGCACCTTTTCATGATTCTTTTCCAGATAGGTGAAGTCCGGGATGACCAGATCAATGCCCGGCATTTCTTCGCCGGGGAATGCCATACCGCAATCCACCAGCACAATGTCGTTGTCCGTTTCATACATGGTCAGGTTTTTGCCGATTTCATTCAGACCACCCAAAAACGACACCCGCACCGAATTTTCCGGCTTCTGTGCTTTGCCTGCGCGACGGGCCAGTTCCGCCTTCATGGTGCCCTTGCCAGCCAGCGCAGCTGCCAGCTTGTTGTTCTTTGCGATGGCCGCCTCGCGGCTTTCACTGGTTTTGGGTGTTTTTTTCCGGTTCCACCCGCCACGCTTCTTTTCTGCTGCCTGAGCTTCCGTATTCACATTTTCATTTGCCACAGTAATACCTCCGTAGTTATTCTTATTTTGCCCGTACTGTAATTTCATTCAATCCGTACACTCATGATTTTGCCCGTAAAAACACATCCGGATACCCTTCATCTGAAAAGGATCCGACACCGGGGACCTTTTGTCAGCACCACCATTTTACCGTGCGTGGCGGACGTGGTCTTTCCGGTAAAACCGGGTGTGCACCGTGTGGGTTCTGAGGGATGGATTGCGATACATTATGCGCCCGGAACCTGCCTGTATGCAACGGACGCAAAAGGGCATACCTAATTAGGATAATTGTACAACAATTTTCTATTCCTGTCAAGCACAAAAGGCAGGGGTTGACTCCCCTGCCTTTTTCGTTTTTGTCAAATTTTGCAAAACTCCAGTTTTTGAACCGTATCGTCCAGCGAAACGGCAAACACCGTCCCCGTATCGTCCAGCGGCTGTGCGCTGCCGGACACCACCCGGCACGGTACCGGCAGAAGCAGCCGCACCGTCTGCGGTACATCCGCCGACAGTTCCACACAAATCGTCCCGGCATCCTGATTCCATGCCGCCGACACCTCTGCCCCGCCCCGGCACCGGATCCCCCGGAAACTGCCCGTTACCCATGCCTCCGGCAGCGCCGGCAGCAGATAAATATCCCCCGGAATCGAGAACAGCAGCATTTCCAGTACCGCCGCAGTAAAGCCGAAGTTGGCATCGATCTGAAACGGCGGACGGTTGCCATGACCCCAGAACATCGTCACGCCCATGCTGCGGCAGTCGTTGTGATACGTGAACAGATTGTTCCCCGTACAAGCGCGGCACACCAGCTGCAGACATTCCAGCGCACGACGGCCGTCCCCCAATCGGGCGTAAATATTGGCCAGATGCGCCAGCGACCAGCCGGTCTGCGCGCGAAGACCGATGACCAGCCGCTTTTCCACCGCCGTACGGAGCGCCGGCATCCATTGGCTGTTTTTCGTCCGGGTGATCTCAAAGCCCGGAAACAGCGGATAAATGTGAGATACATGGCGATGATGATAATTGTCCCCCAGGCCGTCCCACAGCCATTCCGCAAAGGCTCCGTCCGCATTGATGCGGTATTCCGGCAATTTTGCGATCATTTCGCGGTATTTCGCCGTCTCCGCCGGACAGATGCCAAGCGTCTCGTATGTGTCACACAGATTGGTCAGCACTTCCTTGGCCACAGCCACATCCATTACCGCATTGATGCAGATCATGTGCTTCTGAGACGGATCCGTCAGTACCGGCTCATTTTCCGGTGACAGCGAGGGTGCAAAAACATACTTGCCGTCGGCCCCTTCAAACAGAAAGTCCTCGTAAAACAGCGCCGTCTCCTGCAGGAACGGGAGTGCTTTGTGCTGCAGAAAATCCCGGTCCCCGGTAAACAGCCAGTAGTCGTAAAATGCCTGCGCCAGCCAGCCTGCCGCCGAAATCCACGAAGTCCAGCTACTGGCACTGTACAGCAGACCATGGGTGGTCTGCGCCAACGGCACCAGAATACCTCGGCACCCAAATACCGTTTTCGCATTGGCCCGGTAATCATCCATCATCGACAGATAGTAGTCAAACAGCGGCAGAATGCTCTCCCGGCAATTGCCCGGCAATGCCGCCCAGTAGTTCATCTGAATATTTTCGTCGTTGTGGTAGTCGGACTGCCACGCCGGGCTGTAATCACCGTTCCACACACCCTGCAGATTAGCCGGCCATCCGCCGGGACGGGACGACGAAATCAGCAGATAACGGCCAAAATCCGCCATATGCTGAATCAGTTCCGGCGCCGGGTCGTCATCCATGCAATCGAGCAGCAGTTCATCCACGGTTTTGTCCGTCGTGTCTGCAATGTTTACGCTGCATCGGTCGTAGGCTTCCGTGAAAACAGCCGTATGCCGTTCCAGCAATTCGTCATAAGATGCGGCCACTGCCCGCTCTGCGCGTTCGATGGCGCTTTGCTCGCCTTCGTCCCCCATCCACAGGGCCACCGCCAGCATTGCTTCTTCCGTCGGACGCAAGCGCAGTTCATTTTCCACGACGCGCAGTTCGCCGTCGGTTCTGACTGCGGCCACCGCACCAAAAGGCACCCCATCCGGGGATACACCGCGGTAAATCAACCGTCCGTTTTCGTTAGTTGCTTCATATTCGTACGGCACTTTCGCACCGGGGCGGTCTGCACTTGCGCCCATGTTTGATAAACCTTTTGCATTGTGTGCCCGGATACTGATTTTACCCGCAAAGCCGCCGTACATCCGGATCACGGTGATCCGGTCGGCCATGGACACAAACCCACTCCGACCGCGCTGTACACCATCTTCCTCCCAGCGCACGGAAAAGGTTCCTTTTCGGAAATCCAACCCGCGGCGGTACTTCCGGTAAGCAGTCCGGGTAAAAGTATCAATGTTGACGGCGCAGAACGGCAGATAGCACGCAGGCCACGTCACGCCGTGGATGTGTCGCTGCAGACATTCCTCGAAATACTTCGCCCCATCGGCGTATTTGCCGTCCATCAGCATCTGCCGGCAGGTCGTCAGTTCTTCTTCCGGCACATCGTTCATGTCCGGGCGGTGCGTCTTGCCCCACAAGTGCTCATGGTTGAACACCAGCAGTTCATCCCGCACATGACCATATACCAGCAAGCCGTTTTCACCGTTGCCCAGCGGCAGCGCATCCTGCCAGCGCAGTGCCGGCTGTTTGGATTGATACCCTTTGTTCATTGTGATTCACACTCTCTTCTTTTGGTTTGATTCGTCATTGCTTCACCATAACGGGAGAAAATCCGTTCCGCATATTGCCATTCGTCCGTTTTTTTGCTATAATGTTGTTATAACACAGAGAAAGGCATGATTCTCATGAGACATGTTGAAATATTCACCGACGGCGCCTGCTCCGGCAATCCCGGTCCCGGCGGCTTCGGTGTCATCCTGCGGTTCGGTACCGCAGAAAAAGAATTGTCCGGTGGCGAAGCCTCTACCACCAACAACCGTATGGAATTGATGGCCGCCATTACCGGATTGCGGGCGCTGAAAGAACCCTGTTCCGTTACATTATACAGTGATTCGCAGTATGTTGTCAACGGAATGACCAAAGGTTGGGCCAAAAAATGGAAAGCCAACGGCTGGCGCCGCAGCAACAAAGAACCGGCCTTGAATCCTGAGCTGTGGGACGAGCTGTTGATGCTGTGCGAGCGGCATCAGGTGACGTTCCAGTGGGTACGCGGACACAACGGTCACGCAGAAAATGAACGCTGTGACCGGCTGGCCGTGGCCGGTGCTGAAGCCGCACGGAAACAGAAATAAATAAACCATACAACCAGAAACAAAGAAACGATGCGTGCATATGAAACATAAGATCATTACCATCAGCCGGGAATTCGGCAGCGGCGGACGCTACATCGGCGAGCTGGTCGCCAAGCGGCTGGGAATTCCCTGCTACGACAAGGCGCTGATTGACAAGGTCG
>JAFTRF010000197.1 GCA_017462405.1 Clostridia bacterium
AGCTTCTGGGAGATGTAGAACGTGGAAATGGACGGCACAAACACCATCGTTACACCGGACAGCACGCCCGACAGCGACAGCGGGAACACCACGCGGGTCAGCGTCCGCATGGAGTTGCAGCCCAGATCGCCGGCCGCCTCCAGCAGACGGGGGTCCATTTTCGCCATGGTGGTGTAGATGGGCATCACCATGTAGGGCAAAAAGTCGTATACCATGCCGAAAATGACCGCGCCCTTGGTACCGATGAGGTGTACTGTGGGCAGGTTCAGCGTGGTCAGGATGCCGTTGAGGAAGCCGCCGTCGTCCATGATGGCCATCATGGAGTAGGTACGGATGAGCAGGTTCGTCCACATCGGCAGCATCAGCAGCATCATCATCATGCGCTGACCGGTCGCACCGGCGCGGGAGATCACGTAGGCCAGCGGATAGCCGACCAGAAAGCAGATAAACGTCGCAATGACCGACATGGCGATGGACATCGCAAACGTATGGGTATGCTCGGACAGCGCGAAAATGTTGTCAAAAGTGAAGCTGCCGTCTGCCGTCGTGAATGCGTAGTAGGCCACGATCACCAGCGGCGCCACGATGAACAGCACCGACCACACCACGTGGGGTGCGGCCACCATGGACTGCATCAGAGATTTCTTTTTCATAGCGCAGTCTCCTTTTATTCGTCGTCAACGGAATCCACGTCGGACAGCTCGTCCATCTCGTCACTGAAGGTGGAATAGTCGCCGAACTGACCGGAATATTCGGACTTCTTCATGATGTGGATGGCCTCCGGCTCAATGAACAGACCGATTTTCTGGCCCTCGCCCACGTAGTCGGTGGACTGCACCATCCACTTGAAGCCGCCGATGTCCACGATGATCTCGTAGTGCACACCCTTGAACGTCACAGAGGTCACGATACCGTGCAGCATACCCTTGTCCACGGGCACCACGTCCACGTCTTCGGGACGTACCACCACGTCAACCGCCTCGTCCACACCGAAGCCCTTGTCCACGCACTCAAACACCTGGCCGGAGAAGCGCACGGTGTGGTCCTTGAGCATCACGCCGTCGACGATGTTGCTTTCGCCGATGAAGTCGGCCACGAATGCGTTGGTCGGCTCGTTGTAAATGTCGGTGGGGGTACCGATCTGCTGGATGCAGCCGTCTGCCATGACGACCACGCGGTCAGACATGGACAGCGCTTCTTCCTGATCGTGGGTCACGTAAATGAAGGTAATGCCGGTCTGCTTCTGGATCTTTTTTAGTTCATTCTGCATATCCTTCCGCAGCTTCAGGTCCAGCGCGCCCAGCGGCTCGCCAATCAGCAGGATGCGGGGCTTGTTGATCAGCGCGCGGGCGATGGCCACACGCTGCTGCTGACCTCCGGACAGCAGGGTGACGTTCTTACGCTCGAAGCCCTTCAGCGCCACCATTTCCAACATTTCGCCCACCAGACGGTTGATCTCGTTTTTCGGCACCTTCTTCAGGCGCAGCGCAAATGCAATATTCTCGAACACATTCAGATGCGGGAACAGCGCATACTTCTGAAACACGGTATTGACATTGCGGTGGTGGGGCGGCTCGTCGTTGATCCGCTTGCCCTCGAACAGCACGTCACCGCTGTCCGGTGTCACAAAGCCGCCGATGATCCGCAGAGTGGTACTCTTGCCGCAGCCCGAGGGACCCAGCAGGGTGATGAATTCCTTATCGTTAATGGTGAGGTCGATGTGGTTCAGCACCATTTCACCGTCGAACATTTTGGATACTTGCTTCAGCTCAATGATTTTGCTCATGGCGTACGCCTCCTGCAACAGAATAAAATAAAAAAACGCAGCGGCGCACAAATCTGCGTCATCTGCGTTGTGATGCTTCTTGACAATGCTTCCGCCGTGGATGCCATGCACCCCGGAAAATGAATCGAAGCAAGGTGTTCAGAGTCTATATAGCAAAGATTACTTTTACTACTCTTATTGACCTTTCACAAGTTGATGCAGAGATATGCACACTGGGTTATAAAGGAACCAACTCATAAAAGCTTGAGCGCTCGGCTCAATCAATAAGGCAACAGAAGTTGCCTGCCGGATGTCCGGCATTCGGCATTTGACCCGGCTGTCCGTGTGGCCTCGGCCGGCAAATCGCGCCGGCGGTCAGGTGATCTTGCTTTGGAAAGACTCTGTCAATTTATTTGCTTTCCAATGTCGTGGATATGGTCATAGTAGCATATTTTGTCGGGTTTGTCAAGCATTATGCGGGCAATGTGCCGGAGGTGTATTCCGGAAATTTGCACCGGGAGATGTCCTCTCCGTCGCATCGCCGCGCTCCCCGCCATCCGCGTCAACGCCCCTCAACGTGCGGCGTTTCTGGTGAAGTGGAAAAGCGGGCACATCCGCCCGGAGCCGCAGGACCTCTGCCTGTAAACCGGCACCCGCACAAAAAAACTCCCCGCAGGGCGTAAAGCCTTGCGGGGAGTTCGATACGATCGGAGATGAACCGGAAATCAGCGGTCCACGCGGGCGCTTGCGCCGCCAACGATCTTCTCCACTTCCTTGCAGGATGCGGTAGAGGTGTCGCCGGGGGTGGTCATGGCCAGTGCGCCGTGAGCAATACCGTAGTTGACAGCCTTGGCAGCATCGTCGTAGGTCATCAGACCGTAGATCAGACCGGAAGCGAAGGAGTCGCCGCCGCCGACGCGGTCATAAATTTCCAGACCCGGCAGCTGCATACCCATCGTCACCTTGCCGTCCGCATAGACCATTGCAGACCAGTCGTTGACGGTCGCGCTCTTGACGGTACGCAGGGTGGTAGCGATGACCTTGAAGTTGGGGTAGGTCTGGCAGACGTTGCCCAGCATCTTGACGTAGCCGTCCAGATTCAGTTCCTTCAGGTTCTCGTCGTTGCCCTCGATCTCGAAGCCGAGGCAAGCGGTGAAGTCTTCTTCATTGCCGATCATGACATCGATGTACGGTGCGATGGTCTTGTTGACTTCCTGTGCGCGGGCCTTGCCGCCGATGCCCTTCCACAGGGACGGACGGTAGTTCAGGTCGTAGGACACGATGGTGCCGTACTTCTTGGCCGCCTTGACCGCCTCGATGACCACTTCAGCGGTGGACTCGGACAGTGCAGCGAAGATGCCGCCGGTGTGCAGCCAGCGCACGCCCAGCGTACCGAAGATGTAATCCCAGTCGATGTCGCCGGGCTTCAGCTGAGACACGGCGGTGTTGCCGCGGTCAGACACGCCCACGGCGCCACGGATGCCGAAGCCGCGCTCGGTGAAGTTCAGACCGTTGCGCACGGTGCGGCCGATGCCGTCGTATTCCACCCACTTGATGAAGGAGGTGTCCACACCGCCCTGCAGGATGAAGTCCTCAATGAGACGACCCACTTCGTTGTCGGCAAATGCGGTCACAACTGCGGTCTTCAGACCGAAGCAGCGGCGCAGGCCACGGGCCACGTTGTACTCGCCGCCGCCTTCCCATGCGCGGAAGGAACGGGTGGTCTTGATGCGGGTGTCGCCCGGATCCAGACGGAGCATAATTTCGCCCAGAGCGATCATGTCAAATGCACAGTCTTCTTTTTTACGGAGATTCAGCAGCATAACAAAATCATTCCTTTTCTCGATAATGTCGTTCGCGGCCGGCAGCCGTGGCCCCGACCTCATACAGTATTATTATACCGTGTTCCGGATGCAGTTGCAAGGGGATTTTGACTTTTTCACGAAATTTCAGCGGGTGCCTTGACCTCCGGCAGCCGGTGGCGCAGGCCGGGGTCGGCAGGCGGTTCTTCCGCCGGGGTCATCAGCTGTACCGGATCCTTCATCAGCCGCAGAAAATCCCGGAAGGTATATGCGTAATAGCTGCCGTCTGCGACCCGCTCATCCACGGTGAATCGGAGATTCAGTGTCTTGCTGTATACGATCTCGCCGTCGTCGTTTTTCTTCAGGGTGCGCCCTTTTTTGCCCAATGCGCAGAACATCGAGCAGGTACCGAAATTGTACAGGTGATGATACACCGATCCGATACCCAGCGAACCTACGTCCGTCAGGTACAGGCTGCAATGGAACGGGCTGATGTTCAGAAGCGACTTCGGCAGCCAGCCCATATAGTCCATGCCCTTGATGATGCCGACCAGCCCACGCAGGACAAATCCCGGACACGCTGCCAGCAATCGTGCCAGACCATCGGCGTCGCTCTGTGCAGCGTCTCCTTTGTTGGCGCGGATGGCCGCGCTCATCTTCTCATACACCTGCTGCAGTGTATCAGTCGGCTCAAATGTCATTTTTACGAGAGATTCCGGCGCATCCTCCGACATACTTTTCTTGATAGTGACCGCAAAGACCAAATGATCCCGCGCATACAGCCGTCGTCCGCAAATGAAGCGGTTGACGCACGGATGCTGGCCAAACATCCGCACACAGGCCGCCACCAGCACATGGAACGTGCTCAGTTCCGGCATTCCGCCGGTGCGGCGCTGCTCCCGGACGAATTTTTCCAGCGCACCGATGTCCACGACATGGTCAAACAGTACCTGCGAGTCGCATCGGTTTTCCATGAAATGCGGCATGACCGCAAACAGCGGGTCCGGGGCAATGACCCGGTAGCCGTCGCTCCGGTCGCCCCATCGTTTTTTGAGTTTCTGCACAACGTTCATCCTTTCTGTGCGGATGCAATGAATACTTTCGTGCAGATTATAGCATATTTTGCCGTATTTCGCAAGAATTTCGCCCTAAAAAATCAACTTTTGTTGAGAATTCAGCCTGCTGCACGCAGCCACAGCACCAGTGCGCCCACCCCCAACGCCAGCTGTGCGAAGAAAATCGCCGGCAGACCGATCATGAAGCGTTTGTGGAGCGTCTTGTGACGGATGGCGCGCATCGCAAGGTAGACACCGGGCGTGCCGCCCAGCGCCGCCAGCAGAAACAGCGTTTTTTCCGGCACGCGCCATTTTCCCCGCCGTGCCCGGTGCTTGTCGAGCAGCACCGCGATCACCCCGGCGAAATTGACGACGAACAGATAAATTGCCAGAACCATGAAAAAGATATCGGTCATGAAATCACCTCCTTGTGAATAGATATGAACAGGCTGAACGTAGGCGAAGCGCGTACCGCGGGCTTCCTCTGTCCTCCCGTTGGCCGGACATTCTTCTGGCGAGGCAGCAGCCCTTTTTGCCACTTCGCGACATTTCCCCGACACATCATTTATTGTATCATATCACAGGAAAGGATGAAATACAATGATGGAAAAACTCCGTCAGGCCGGGCCGGTCGCGGCACTGGTCCTGGCCATTTTGCTGGCAGCCCAGCTGGGACAACTCCCGGAAACGCCCTCCCCCTCCGGCGACCCGCCCGCAGTGGGTGACGTATTCGTCGGCAGCGATTTCCGGGCGGTGTGGATCCCCTACATGAGTCTGGATCTCTCCCGGACGAGCAACCGTCATTTCGGCACGTTCAAGGCACAGTTTGATGCGTTGCTGGCCGAGGTGGTGCGCTGCGGTGCCGATACCGTGATCGTCCATGTACGTCCGTTCGGGGATGCCATGTACCGCTCGACGCTGTTTCCGTGGTCGCATCTGCTGACCGGGCAGCAGGGACAGGATCCCGGCTATGATCCGCTGGCCTATATGGTGGAAGCCGCCCACAAGGCCGGGCTGAAAATCCACGCGTGGATCAATCCCCTGCGCATCCGCTCCACGGGCACACCGTCCAAGCTGGCTGACAGCAATGTCCACAGCAAATGGCGGTCGGACAACGATCCCGCCAACGACGACTGGACGGTCGTCACGGACACCGGCATCTACCTCAACCCCGGACGGGCCGAAGTGCGGGACTACATCATTGCCGGCGTAGAAGAGCTGGTGAG
>JAFTRF010000198.1 GCA_017462405.1 Clostridia bacterium
CGCAGGTCGACTACACCGAGGAGTATCAGGAGTATTATCATGAGGAGCTGATCCGTCAGCTGTTCACCCGGAAGTATATGTGGGCCACCCACGTATGGAATATGTTTGACTTTGGTGCGGATGCCCGAAGCGAGGGCGGCGAAAACGGCCAGAATCACAAGGGTCTGGTCACGTTCGACCGTAAATACAAGAAGGATTCCTTCTATGCCTACAAAGCGTGGCTGTCCGACGAACTGTTCGTGCATCTGTGCGGTAAGCGCTACATCGACCGCGTGGAGGATGTGACCAAGGTAACGGTATACTCCAATCAGCCGGAAGTTGAACTGTTCGCCAACGGCGTAAGCCTCGGCAAAAAGACGGCAGCCGACCACTTCTTCTACTTTAATGTCCCCAATGCGGGCGAAACGGAGCTGGTTGCAGTGGCCAACGGCCTGCAGGACACCAGCCGCATCCGTAAGGTGGATACCTTCAACGAAGCATACCGTCTGAAAGAGAAAAACGCCATTCTGAACTGGTTCGACATCACCGAGGTGGAAGGTCACTTCTCCCTGAACGACAAGATCGGCGAAATTCTGCAGACGCTGCAGGGCAAGCTGCTGTTCATGGGCATGTTCGCCAAGATGATGCCCAAGAAGGGCGACAAGGTCATGGGCGGCTTTGAAATGAACGACGCCATGATGCAGATGCTGGGCGGTTTCACCGTACTTCGTCTGTCCGGTATGATCGGCACCATGGGCATCAACCTGACCAAGGAAGATCTGCTGACCATGAACGCCAAGCTGAACAAGATCAAGAAACCCAAGCAGAAATAATCTCATATCACAAAGCAAAACACACCGGCATCCCCATGGGGTTGTCGGTGTGTTTTTTGTTGTACAAAATCTGATCTTATCCGGCGGTCGGGCATCTCGCCGCATTGCGCGTCATTCCTCGTCCCAGATGAATTCCGTCTCCCACAGGTCGATGCCGCTGCTTTGGAACACGCCCTGCAGGCGGTCAGACAATTGTGCCTTGGAAATATTTTTCATCAGAATCACCTGCACAAATCCGCCGCCGCCGGCACCGGAAATGAAACGGCCCTCGATGAGGTCCTCAATGGCCAGAAAAATCTGGTCGATGCAGGTATTGGACGTCCCGCTGTCCAGCTGGTTGGACAATTCCCAATGTCTGGTCAGCAGATGTGCAAAGCGGTTGATGTCACCCTGCTCCAATTCGAAGCGCATCTGTGCCGCCAGCCGGGGAACCTCCTGCAATACCTGAACGCTGGAAGGCCTGGAACCCAGATAACCGCCCACCACATTCCGGAGCAGATTTCGTGCCAACCGGCGCTGTCCGGTATAGACCAGCGCAAAACGTCGCTGAAGTTCCTCCTTGGTTTCCTTTGACAGCTGTACCTGCTGCACCTGCGGCTGCTGCACCAGTCCCGGCCGGGCGGTAATGAACTTTACCCCGGACAGCAATCCGCCCAGCTGATCCTGCCAACCGCCTCCGGTACTCATCAGCTGCTCCATGCGCAATACAATGCTGACAATTTCCTCATTGGTCGCATTCATGCCCATAAACTGGCACAGGGCCTTGACGCAAGCTGCCGACAGAATGCTGCTGGTCCCCAGCCCGGAGCCCTTCGGTACACCTACCGCATTGGTGGAAACATAAATACCGCCGCCCAACTGTGCCAGAATTTCCCGCAGGGGAACTTCTCCGGACATGGGCAGGACTCCGACCGCCAGCAATCCGGCTTTGTGCAGCGCAAACGGGTCAAACGGGTTCTGGTAGCTGAGAATTTCCGACATATCGTGGACGAAACCGTGTGCACCGGTATCTTCGCTTTCAAATTCCACACACAATTCCGGAATCTTCTTTACTGTGACCTGAATGGGCAGAATACCGTTAAGTTTGATGGCAGCATTCAGCACCACTCCGCCCATTTCGTTGCAATACGGCGGCGTATCGGTCCAGCCGCCGCCCCAGTTCAGGCGCAGCGGCAGATGTACATCGACCCGTTCTTCTGCAATCCGGTGTGTGACCCAGCTGACCGGCGCATTGTGTGCCTGTGCCATCAGCTCCTCACGGATGCAGGCAAAGCACATCTCCTCCACCGCATCAAAGGTCATGCCATCGAATACACGCTCATTACGGCGCATGGATCCGGCTACATCATATAAGATTTTGATTTTCAGAAAAAAATCCGAACGGTCGGCACGTTCCATCAGCAAGCGGAACTGTTCTTCCGTGAGGCCTTTTTCGCCGAAGATTTCATGCAAAGCAGTTACATAATAATCGCCGTTCTGAATCCGCTGGACAAAGCTGTCCACCAGAATACGGTTCTGCAGATCCCGTTTCCATGGAATGAATCCGGTTACATCCGCCTGATTGAAGCTGCTGTACAGGCTGGCGCGTGGCATCTGTCGCCACTGCTCCACATCCTCCGGCGGTGCAAAACCCTCCACCATGGCATACAACACCTCGTTGTACAGCAGGCAATCCTCCGCTTTGGTGCAGATGGGATACAGCCGCGCCTTCCACAGCGAATGCTCGGTGTCGTCCTCATCCCACAGATCTGCCGTGGTCAGGCGGTTGGCATCCATCAGGCCCTGCAGGGTCGTGCTCATAAAGGTTGCACCGCTCTCCAGGGTGTTTTTGGGATTATCTGCCACACCATAGGCCCGGTATACATGGGTGCCGTCCTGCAGCGTCAGGCCATGCAGAACGGTCTGCGGCAAAATCTGTGCCGGTACCTTCATTTCGATGCCGGACACGATGCTCCCCTCGCCCACATTGACACCGCGGCACAGCGAACTGTCCTCAATGTAGCTGCCGGCGCCGATTTTCACCCCGTTGTCCAGCAGGCTGTTGTACAATGCAAAACGGCCCTTGCCGGTATAGTTGGTCACAACACGGCCGCTCCAGTTCAGAAAATCGTATTGTCCCAGTTCTTCCGTCACCAGCTTCAGCAATTCCCGCGTGGTACCGAAATGAATGAAGCGTGCCGGAGACAGGCTGACCACCTTCATTTCGAAGGGTTTCAACGCCTGCCACAGCTTTGCGCGGCACCGCGCCAGCGCCGGGGTAAAGCTGCCCTCCGGGGCTTCCAGCTGGTACTGGTCATAAGTAGATTCCGCTGCCAATGGATACAGGAAATCGCCGTAAAAGCTGATGCGAGCCTCCTCGCTGATGAATTCATCCAGCTTGGCCGGGTCAGGCTTGCCGTCGGTGCTGATCAGATCGTACAGTGCCCGCAGCATATCGCAGTCCATCAGCACGGCACCGGTATCCAGATTGACATCCCCCTGCCGGTCTGCCGCGCCCAGCTCCTGCAGGCGTTCCTCGGATTGCTTGTGCAAAAACTGACGCACATGTCCCTTCTCGTCGCACAGAAACACCCCATGATTTTTCCCCAGTGCCACCGGCTCCTTCATGGAAATGGCCAATGCACCGTGGAACAGCGTGTCGATCTGCAGCGAATTGAACAGCAGCAGCACGTCGCCGGACATGACCAGCATACCCTCCTGAATGCGGTCGGGCACACCGGACAGACCGATCATAAACTCATCAACCAGCGTGGACGGCTGGCCGTTGGGCAGCGCGCGAGGCACCGGCGAAAACAGCTTGCCGCAGGCGGAATACTGAGGTACCCGCTTGCTGTCGCCGCCGGAATGGATGACCAGAATCCGCTTATTGGCAAACAGCTTGCCGTCGCACACACCCTCCTGCTCCGCCAGCCAGCGGATGACATTCAGCGTTGCACCGCCGGAACCAACCCGGAGTCCGCCCGGATCCGGCAGCACCATGTAGCGGGCACGTCTGGGCAGATAGCCGTTCTCCAGCCGGTATTTGATCTGCGCCCGAAAGGCACGTGCCTGTTCTTCGTTGGAGGCGGTCAGAATGATGTAATCCCAGTACAATGTGCGTACCGTCAGCAGGCGCTTGGCATAATTCTCCCATGCCTCCTCATAGCTTTGCTTCAGAAAAAGGTTTTTGATGCGTTTATATCTGTCGGACACGATACATTCCCCTTTCATTGGCGCAAATGTCGTATAAAAATTCATGTAATTGTGTGCAATACAATATAAATTTTATTATATCATAGGCCTGTTTTTTTGTCAATCTGTTTTCACGCACGCAAAAAGGGCCTGTCCCAGATGAGACAGACCCTCAAAATACATGAATTCAGAAAAGCGGAAGATCAGCGCACCATGGTGGAACCGCCGTTGACGCAGAAAATCTGGCCATTGATATAGCGGGAACCCTCGGAAGCCAGGAACACCATGATCGGAGCGCAATCACGCTCGGCATCGCCCATCATGCCGTCGATGGGATAGCGGCGCTTGAGGCCCTCCAGATGCATCTTCTTCACCGCGGGATCCACGGTACGGAGCCATTCCTCATACATGGCGGTCCGGATGGTGGGGTTTACGCAGTTGCTGCGGACGTTGCTCTCGATGCCCCACTCCATGGCGATGGAACGGGTCCAGCTGACCACGGCACCCTTGGAAGCAGCGTACATGGCGCCGTTGGGCATACCGCTCAGTGCCACATCGGAAGCGTAGTTGATGATGGAGCCTTCCACGCCGTTGGCCTTGAAGACCTTGTAAGCAGCCTGATTGGTGTACACGGTGCCGTACAGGTTGACATCCATCAGGAACTTGGTGTTTTCTGCCGTGTAGTCGGTAGCGGCCAGGTTGGCTTCCACACCGGCTACGTTAGCCAGTACGTCCAGACCGCCCAGCAGTGCGACGGCCTTGTCAAAGAATGCATTGACCTCGGCCTGATCGGCAATGTTGCACTTCATGTAGGTAGCATGGCCGGCCGCACCCATGGAATTGACGGCCTCCTCCGTTGCCTTACCGCGTGCATCGTTGGTGCCACAGAAGACGACCTGTGCGCCCTCCTTGACATAGAGTTTCACGGTGGCTGCACCGATGCCCTTGGTACCGCCGGTCACAATGATCTTTTTATTTTCCAGCTGCATTTACTTTTCCGCCTTTCTTTGATATAATTGTCACAAAAGCATTGTCATTGTACACTATTTTTGTCCAAATGTAAATGCATATTCGTCGAAGTGACACAAAAGGAGCGGATTTGTACCATGGAAAATGTGCCTACTTTACACGACACCGTCTGCGAGGCTCTGGGACAGGCGTTAGTGCGACTGATGGAGCGCAAGCCCTTTTCACAAATCACCATTACCGAAATCGTGCAGGTTGCCGGTGTCGGCCGGAGCAGCTTCTACCGGAACTACCGTGAAAAGGAAGAGCTGCTATGCGAATACATTCACACGCTGTATATGGATTATTTCAGGCGCGAGCAGGTGCCGCCGCAGCTGACCTCACCGGAGGAGGCAGAGGCCTTTCTGTTGCCACGGTTCCGGTTCATCCGTCAACACAGCACACTGTTCCGCGTATTGTCGGAGCACAATATGATGTACCCGTTTTTCCGCCGCGCCAAGTCCGACCTGGTATCGCTGCTGTGCGGGCAGGAGTTGTCCCCCTACCATCGCGCCATGTGCGCCGGTGCGTGTGCCGGTATCATCCAATGCTGGGCAGAAAACAACTTCCGCGAATCGGAGGAAGAGATGACATCGCTGTTTTTTCACTCCACGCGCCGCCATATGGGCTGACAATGCAAAAAAGCGTGACATTTTCCGCAGAAAGCACATAAGATGCAGCAAATCCTTTTTGCGGAGGTTGATGTTATGGATCTGCAAACAGCGCCCAGTTATTTTCTGGCCGCCAGCGCACCGTCTGGCTTTTGCTCCCACTTTCCTGCCATGTACGACCCGGACAGCGATTGGCGGTGCGTGATTCTGAAGGGCGGCCCCGGCTCCGGCAAGTCTACCCTGATGAAAAAGGCTGCACAGCAAGCCTTGGCAGACGGTGATGCCGTGGAGCTGATTTACTGCTCCTCGGATCCCCGTTCGCTCGACGGTGTGATCCTGCCGGAGCATCATCGCTGTATGGCCGACGGCACGGCACCCCACATATTGGAGGCCCGTTGCCCCGGTGCGTGTGAACGGATATTCGATCCGGGTGAATGCTGGAACCATCGGATGCTGTACGACCACCGGAACGAGATCCGGGCGTTGGGGCGGCAGATTGACGAATGTCACCGACGGGCCGGTCATCTGCGCACCGCTGCGGCTGCACTGCAGGCGGATGCCCGCTCACGGATGGCTGTCGCGCTGGACCGGGAAAAGCTGGAAAACTATTGCCGTCGCCTTTGCCGCAGGCATTTTCCCGGCGGCGTGCGTCCCGGCGGCCGGGTCATCCCCCGTTTTTTGTCCGGGATCACCCCAGACGGATGGATCACATTCGGCCACACGCTGACCGCCTGCGCCCGGCACATTGTGTTGATTGCGGACGATACGGGGCTTGCCGCACCGGAGATCCTGTCCGCTCTCCGGGACAGCGCTGCTGCACACGGCGAAACAGTCATTTGCTGCGGCGATCCGCTGCGACCCGAAACCCCGGACGCCCTCCTTCTGCCACAGCGGCAGGAGGCCTTTGCATTGACGGACCGTTTCCGGCGCTTTGCATTTGCGCCGGACCGTACGGTACACACCCGGCGTTTTTTCGACCCGGTACGCCGCGCCGAGGTCCGCTCCACGGTACGGCAGCGGCAGAAAGAGGCCGCTGCACTGCTGAACGAGGCCGTCCGGGCACTGGCGGAGGCGCGCGCGCTTCACGACCGGCTGGAGGCTTATTATATGGCCGCTACCGATTACCACAAACTCAATGAAAAAAGCAATGCGCTGCTTCAGGTATGGCGCACGGAATAACCATATGATAAAAAGAGGTGTGCCGCGATTGCTGCACACCTCTTTGATATTATAGATCCAATGTAAACTCTGCCAGCGGGTCGAATGCCTCGAAATGCGTATTCTGATATTCCAGCAAAAGTGCCGCACAGTTGACGCATTCATGTTCCGTGGCCTGATGAATGAATTCCATGATCTGCGCCTCTGTGAATGCATCCAGCATGGTCCGGATGGACACATCGTCCTTCAGCAATCGTTCCGTCACCGTCCATTTGTCAAACAGATACACGATGTGATTGACCGCACGGGTAAAGCGCCGGAAGCGGAATTTGCCCAGTTCAAACCCGGCATCGTTGTCCGTAATGCCTCGGACGAAACGCAGCTTGCTTGGTTTCTGTTCGATCTCGCAATCGGTCAGCGTAAAGCCATACTCTCCGGAATAGCTGTTCAGCCCCCACACCCGGATGCCGTGGGCTTCCCGGTTGGTCAGCCGATATACCTTCATCGTGATGCCCTCATAGCGTTCCGGACGGATGGTATCCGGGTCGTATACCGGCTCCCACACCTGTTCAAAGGGCTGCTTCAGCCCCCGTCTCCGGAAATATTCCTGCCATGCCGCCACTTCCGCTGTCTGCATTTCAAGCGGATGTGCTACCCGGACGGGGGCATCCGTCAGAACATACGGCATGCCGTTGTAATCCACCGCACCTGCGTCCGTTACCGTAAAGCTCTGATGCCCCTGCACCCAGACGATCAGCCGGGCTACGGCATACAATACGGGATTGTTGATGTATGCGGCTTTCCATGCGTCGGCCGCCCGTTCCTTTCCGCTGAGAAAATCACCAAACAGCAGATGCTTGCGGTTGGTGACCACTTTTTTAATGTTTTTGCGCAGATCGGACAGCGCTGCTTTGGCTTTGGCGTGCAGATCGGGATCTGCGCCTTTTTTGGGAATGGATCGGACAATTTTGTCGGCGTTGGTGTCGAACAGCGTCAGATTCAGTTCGTTGTCCAGCTGTACCACGACCGTATTGCCGCCCAGATCGTAGCGGATGGTCCGGTCTGCACTGAATCCGAAGTCGGCCAACACCGTATCCCGGAGTGTCTCGGCATCCGTTGCACGCAGGGCGGCATACCGTTCCAGATTGCCGGTCTGATCCATGTGGATCATCGCCGCCTTGGTGTCGTTGAGCAGCAGGCCGCTCCGGGCAATCATGATCCATCTCCGGCCCGTTGCACCGTATTTCGTCCAGTTGTCCCACGTGCGCATCTGACTCAGCAATGCTACGGTGTGCTTGTCATCGGCATAGCGCGCATAGGGCAGCCAGTATTCCCCTTGCTGCTGTCCGGCCATTTTAAGCATCACTTCCTGCAACTGCGTCGGATCCAGCGCCGCCGCCGCTTCATCGGCCGATGCGGAATGTCCATAGGCGATACAGTTCGTCTCATAGGAGCTGATAATACGGAACGAATCCGGGTCATAGGGACGGATGTATGCATAGACAATGTACGCAATGACCCGTCGTGCGCACCGTTCCGTATCTCCGGCATAGCACACGCCCTCCGGTACATTGTTCAGTACCTTTTCGAATGCCGGAGTATATTGTATGTGCTGTACCAGCTTTGCTTCTACGGGGTGCAGTGCAGACAAATCCTCTTGGA
>JAFTRF010000199.1 GCA_017462405.1 Clostridia bacterium
CAGAAGTGTTTTTTGAACCCGGATTTGATGAACTCCAAAAGGTTGAAAAATTCATGCTGGGTGAAGAAATCCCCACGGAAGAAGATTTGACCCTGTACGACTTGTATGGGGATGGTGGTGTGGGCTTGGAAGATTATGCGGCCTACAAAGCGGCGGTATATGGGGAAAGGTCCCTTTTGGATGCGTGGGTGCGAGAAGATTACCCGATGAAAAAAAGCATTGCAACAGTTACCATCGACATCAGCACCCCACAGAAAGCGTTCAGAATCCAAGGCGTGAACATGTGGGGGCGTGAAATTGATGAATATTGGGGTGCCAATTCGTTGTTTTCAGGTGCTGATGCACACAAAAATTTCAACGAGATGTTGCGAAAATCCGACCCGATAAGCAACTTTGATTGCTTACCGAATACCATCATTCTCGGCAAGCATCAAATATACTGGGGGCAAATGCGTGTGAAGTATGCTGCAACTACTGCAAGTGGTGCCATTTTTTACGGAGATTCCACCAGTATTGAAAACGGCGTCTTTAACTACTGTAGTTTTACAGAGCCTCCAACGGTACATTTGACACTACGTCAAGGGACAACATCGGTGATTTGTTTGGCTGCTACGGAGGTCGATACAGAAGGAATCAAAAGCATCCGGATCCATCGTGCGACCAGTTATACGGACACAGAAGGTATACTGGTGGATTATATTGCCGTAGGCGAAGCGGCACAGTAAAGGAGGATGCACATGATTGAATTTTACGCATACCAGTGGGACACGGCGTACACCGTCGCTGTCCCGTGGGACGAGGACAGCGTCCCATACATGGATTTTGTCCGCCGCTGGGCGGATGACAGCCGGGGCACCATCACGCCGACGCTCGCGGACGGCACCCTGACGGCCATCTGTCCGCCGGAACTGCTGACCGCACCCGGCAGCATCATCGTCTGGCTCCGGGATGAAAACACCCGTCAGCAGGCGGCGACCCTCATCGTCCAACCCCGGTCCAAGCCGGACGACTACGTGTATACCGAGGCTGAACGCTGGACGGCGGAAAAGGCGGTCACCGAAGCTATGGAAAAAGCTCTTGCCACCGGGGACTTCACCGGTCCCAAGGGCGACCAAGGCGACCCCGGTCCGGCACCGGTACGTGGTACCGACTACTGGACCCCGGAGGACGTCACCGCCATGGAATCCGACGTTTCGGAAAAAGTCGCCGCCGCCGTGGCAGGCAAAGCCCAGCTGAAACCGGAGTTTGCGCAGACCATCGAGGACTGCACCGACACCAGCAAGCTGTACGTCTTGCCCGATGGATACATTTATGCATATACTTCCGGCGGTACGCAGGAGGTCTTCACCGACGTGCTGAAGGACGTCGGCTACACAGAGAATACGCGCGTCAATTCCAGCGGTGCGCTGGTAGCGTGGACGACCAATGCGTCGGACGTGACGGGCTATATTCCCTGTAAAGTCGGGGACGTTTTTCGCCTGAAGAATATGTCAATGCCGTATCCTTTTACCTCAAATTCGTATTGGAGCTATGTCGCGGCGTATGATGCCGAAAAGAATTTTATCAAGAAGTACCGCATCAACGAAAATGGGGACGATGCCGATGCGGTGCTGGAAGATAATAATATCGTACAGTTTACCCTGAAGCCCACAACCGTGGATGCAGGCGTTGCGTATGTGGTCATCAACGCACAAGAGATTACCGATGCGTCCGAAGTATATGTAAACAGCACCTTTATTTCGACAGATGCATGGACGAGTACCGGCCATGCATTTATCCCGGCAGACTACGAAGATCGTATCATTGCGCTGGAAAACGAGGTCGGCGACATGGGCGGTGCAATCGTGCCGGACTACTGGCAGACGGAGCTGGAAAACAAAGCGGAGACCATCCGCATCGCGATGGAAGCCGCTGGACGCAATAAATCGGCATTCCTGTGGTACACCGACGCACATTGGACGAGCAGTTCCAAGCGGTCTCCTGCGGTGCTGCAATATCTTGCCGAGAATACACCGATAAACAAGGTGAATTTCGGTGGAGATATTATCGGCGATCCTGCGACCTATTCGCACGATACGGTCAAATATGCATATGAGTGGCGCAAGATGGTTTCCGGTCTGCGAAACCATCACAGCGTACCCGGCAACCACGACCTCAACCACAACAGCACGGATGTTCGGAATATGGCGTACGCCTTTCTGCTTGCGCCGGAGGAATCCGCGGACATGGTGTGCGGCGACGGACTGTACTACTACATCGACAGCCATGCCGAGCGGACCAGATACCTCTATCTGGACTACATGACCAACAATCACACGGCGATGACGGCGCAGGGGCAGTTCATCGTGGACGCGCTCAACACCGCGCCGGACGGCTGGCACATTGTGGCGATTGCACACCGCTGGTTCCAGTACACCAGCTCGTCTGCGCCGACGGTGGGTTCGGTGCCGAACTACGAGAAGGAAATCCTGAATATTTTCGATGAGTACAACGCGCGAGGCAAGCACACCGCGTCCA
>JAFTRF010000200.1 GCA_017462405.1 Clostridia bacterium
GTGGTTTGCCGGCGGTGCGTGGGTGTGGGGCAGTATGACCCCTGCCAATCGCTACAGCATGATCCGCAATGAAATGGCACTGAAATATTGCAAAAAGCACGATGTCCGGAACGTGATCCTGACGATGTGGGGCGATAATGGCGGCGAGTGCCCGTATATGGACGGTCTGGCGGCACTGATGCACGCCGCGGCCCAGGCAGAGGATATGACCGAAGCCGAAATGAAGGCAAAATTCTTTGAGGCGACGGGCGAATCCTACGATGCGTTTGTGGGGCTGGATCTGCCGTCGTTCTCCCGTGATCCGCAGGACGAGCCGGCAATGGGGCGGCACGAACGGCTGACGCTGTACGATGATCTGCTGTTGGGCATTTGCAGCCGGATCACGAGCGCAGACGGTTCGGTATATCCGGGCTATGCAAAGCAGCTGCATCAGTGGGCAGCAGAAAGCCCGGCACACGGGTATCTGTTCGAAACGCAGGCCTGCCTGTGCGACATTCTGGCCATCAAGTTCCACCTGCCCACCAAAATCCGGGCATTGTACGCAGCCGGGGACAAAGACGGACTCCGGCAGATCGCGGAGGAGGTTTGTCCCGAACTGGTGCGCCGACTGGAAGCGTATTACCGTGCGTTCCGCACTCAATGGTATACCGTCAACAAAACATACGGCTTCGAGGTGCAGGACATCCGGCTGGGCGGTCTGATCCGCCGGACGGAAAACTGTCGCGCCATGCTGCTGGACTACTGTGACGGACGCATTGACCGTATTGAGGAGCTGGAGGAAGGCATTCTGTCGGTAAAGGGCTGTGCGGTGCATCCATGGGCCAATACCGTATCGGCAAATATTCTGTGACGATCATTGCATTGCAAAAAGAGGACCGCTGCAAAACTTGCGCTTTGCAGCGGTCCTCTTTTTGCCGGAAGTTACAACACGGCGGATTGCGTCAGCAGCTGTGCAAATAACAGTGTGATGACACCAGGGATACCGGTGACGGCAGCCCATCCGGCGGTCAGCGGTCCGAACGGGACGGAAACATGGGTCAACAATCCGGTGAAATGGACAAAGGCCAACGCCGCTGTACCACTGAGCATCCCGTTCCACGATTGACGCAGCGGCCGTCGGCACTGCAGTCCCAGACGGATGCCAAGATTCATCAGCAGCAATGCCAGTACAACGATGCCTGCTTTCAGCATGGTCACGGACATGGCGTACCTCCCGGACAGGCCATGCCCTGTGCCCGGATTTGCCGGAGCAGATAGCGGTATTGCGCCTGCAGAGATTCCATTTCATAAATGCAGGCTTCCAGCAAATCATAGTCGGTCAGCTGATCAAACCGCTGCTGGGCGCATTTCAGCTGCTGTTGAACTTCCCGGAGATCCGCCAGCAGCGCCGGGTCGGTGGTCTGCGGGCGCGGGCGCCGCCAACGGGTGAACAACCGGGCCAGTACCGCGATTCCGCTGCGGACTTTCTGGACTGCATGGATCATTTTTACATCGACCGCCTTTCTGTGATGGTAAATATATGCAGGAAGTATGTGCGGATATGTCCGGCACTATGCGCAATGCGATCGGGGCAGCAGAAAGGGATGAAACCGTAAACTTGACAAACATTTTCCGTTGTCGTATACTATCACGGAGTGTACTACATCCATCGGAATGGAAAGGAACAGAACAATGAAATACAAAACATGGATTGTGGTACTGTCGCTGATACTTAGTTCGGCATTGCTGATCGGCGGTGCCCGGATGCTGTCGGTGCATGACCACGGCGGCGAACAAAAGCGGGTGGCAACATCGTTTTATCCCATTTATATTGCGGCACTGAATCTGACTGAGGGCATCGACGAAATCGAAGTCATCAATCTGACAGAAGGGCAGACCGACTGTCTGCATGACTTTACCCTGCGTCCGCAGGACATGGTCACGCTGGAGGGCTGTGCAGCGCTGCTGATCAACGGCGGAGGCATGGAGACGTTTCTGACGGCGGTGGATGGTGCATATCCGGCACTGCCGATCATCGACAGCAGTGCCGGAATGGAAAATCATGCTGCGCCTGCTGCAGAAATGCATGACCACGATCACGACCATGATCATGACCATGGGGAAAATACGCACTACTGGCTGAGTCCGGCGCATTATGAAATGCAGATCGAGGCTCTGTGCCACGGGCTGACGGAGGTCTTTCCGCAGTACCAAAAGCAGATCGAGGCCAATGCCGAAAGCTATATCGCGGACGTTCATCGCCTGCAGGAGGCGTACCGGACGCAGATGGCGCCCTACGCCGGTCAGCACATCGTGATCCTCAACGAAGCCTTTGCATATCTTGCGATGGACTGCGGGCTGGAGGTTGCAGGCTCGGTACACATGGAGCAGGACACTGCACTCAGCGCAGCGTTGCTGGGGCAGATCACCGACAGCATCCGGGCGCACGATGTCTCCGTGGTGCTGGCCGAACCGCAGTATTCCGGTGCGCTGGCGCAGACGGTCGAACGGGAAACCGGGGCGCTGGTCTGCACGCTGGATGCGGCGACCGGCGGTGCCAACCATCCGGATGCCTATCTGAACTGTATGTATGAGAATCTGGACCTGCTGGTCCGGGCACTGAAGGGGAAAGGGTGACTGCGATGCATATCCGACCGCAAAAAGCCTGCGGCCTGCATTGCCTGAAGCTGAAAAGCTTCGGCGTATATGTGGGACGCCGCCAATTACTGCACAATGTCAATATTCACTGCCATTGCGGTGAACTGACGGTGGTCATCGGCCGCAACGGTGCCGGCAAATCCACGCTGTTGAAAGCGATTCTGGGCGAACTGCCGCACGTCGGCTCCATCGAATACCGCAACCGGGAGGACGGTCTGATCCGGCCGGCGCTGAAGGTGGGGTACGTGCCGCAGGCACTGGGGCTGGATGCCGGCGCACCAACCAGCGTGTACGATCTGTTTGCGTCGCTCATCAGCCGGCGTCCGGTGTTTCTCCTGCGAAGCAAAAAACTGCGCAAGATCATTGAGGATCAGCTGAAGCTGTTTCAGGCGGAGCATCTGATTGACCGCCGTATGGGCTGTCTGTCCGGCGGCGAGCAGCAGCGCGTGATGCTGGCGCTGGCAACCTATCCGCAGCCTGATTTGCTGCTGCTGGATGAACCGGTGTCCGGCATGGATGAAAACGGTCTGCAGCTGTTTTATTCCATCGTATCGGAATTGAAGCATAAGTTCGACATGGCAATTATTCTGGTGTCCCATGATCTGAACTACGTGTCGCGCTACGCCGATCAGGTGGTACTGATTGACGGTACGGTCAAGGCGTCCGGTCGTCCGGAGGAGGTTTTCGTCAGCAAGCCGTTCCGGGATACGTTCGGCAACTTCCGGTTTGATTTCGGAAAGGGGACGAAATAATCATGGAACTGATTTATCAGCTGATGGAGACGCTGCTCCCGGTGAGCTGGATCCATTACGACTTTATGAAGAATGCCCTGCTGGCGGTGCTGATGATCGCGCCGCTGTTCGGTCTGATGGGCACGATGGTGGTGAACAACGGCATGGCGTTCTTCTCTGATGCCGTGGGGCACTCGGCACTGTGCGGCATTGCCATCGGTGTGGTACTGGGACTCAGCGATACGACCCCGGCGATGATCGCTTTTGCCGTGCTGTTCGCAGTGGGGCTGAATCTCATCCGTCAGACCAATCACGCTTCGGCAGATACCATCATCAGCGTATTTTCGTCGCTGGGTGTCGCTGCCGGTCTGGCTATTTTGTCCCGTGGCGGCGACTTCTCCCGCTACTCCGGTATGCTGGTGGGCGATATCCTCAGTATTGCGCCCCGCGAACTGGCTTATCTGGCCGGTGCATTGGTGCTGACCGTGATTTTCTGGCTGTTCGGCTTCAATGCACTTCATGCGGTCAGCGTGAACCGCTCGCTGGCCCGGAGCCGGCGGATCCCCGTAGCGGTCATTGATATGCTTTTTGCGGTGCTGATCGCTGTGATCGTGACGCTGTCCATCAAGTGGATCGGTCTGCTGATGATCAATGCAATGCTGATTCTTCCGGCAGCCGCCAGCCGCAACATTTCCTCCACTGTGCGGGAATATCACCTGTATTCCATCCTGTTTTCCTGTTTTTCCGGTATTACCGGGCTGGTGATGTCCTATTATCTGAATATTGCTTCCGGTCCGATGATCGTCATTCTGGCGGCGGCAGTGTTCTTTGTGACGCACCTGTTCCGGGGTCGGGCACGGAATTGAGGAATAAATCACAGATTTTTTGGGTGTGGGGCTTGACCTCTATGGTGAAAAGTGCTAAAATAAACACGAATACGCTGAAAGGGGTCCTCTATCATGAATAAAAAAGACATCGACTGGAGCAATCTGGGCTTCAGCTATATCCAGACGGACAAGCGCTATGTGGCCAATTACAAAAACGGCAAGTGGGACGAAGGCGGTCTGACCGACAAGGCAACCATCGAAATGAGCGAATGCGCCTGTGTGCTGCAGTATGCCCAGACCTGCTTTGAGGGCCTCAAGGCCTACACCACCGCAGACGGACGTATCGTGTGCTTCCGCCCGGATCTGAATGCCAAGCGTATGGCGGATAGCTGTCGCCGGATGAAGATGCCGGTTTTCCCCGAAGAAAAATTCGTGGAAGCCGTGATTGAGACGGTCCGCGCCAATGCGGAATGGGTGCCGCCCTACGGTTCCGGCGCATCCCTGTACCTGCGCCCGTTCATGTTCGGCAGCGATGCCATCATCGGTGTCAAGCCTGCCAACGAGTTCCAGTTCCGTATTTTTGCGACTCCGGTCGGCCCCTACTTCAAGGGCGGCGTGAAGCCGCTGACCCTGCGCGTCTCCGACTTTGACCGTGCGGCGCCCCGTGGTACCGGCCACATCAAAGCCGGTCTGAACTACGCTATGAGCCTGTACGCCATCGTGGATGCACATGAGCAGGGCTACGACGAAAATGTGTATCTGGATTCCGGTTCCCGCACGTATATTGAGGAAACCGGCGGTGCCAACATCATTTTCGTGACCAAAGACAACAAAATCGTGACCCCGAAGTCCGATACCATCCTGCCGTCCATTACCCGCCGTTCGTTGCTGCACGTAGCCGCAGAATATCTGGGGCTGGAAGTGGAGGAACGTGAGATCCCGCTCAGCGAAGTGCCTGAATTTGCGGAGTGCGGTCTGTGCGGTACGGCAGCCGTGATTTCGCCTGTGGGCAAGATCGTGGACCACGGCAAGGAAATCTGCTTTGCATCCGGTATGACCGAGATGGGCCCCGTGACCAAGAAGCTGTACGACACCCTCCGCGGCATCCAGATGGGTACCATCGAGGGACCGGAAGGCTGGCTGCAGGTCATCGTCTGATGCACGGTTTCCGCAATTTGCGGTGTTCGTGTATTTTGGACAAATTGTAGAAAACGATGTCAGTAAAAACGCACAAATGCGGCTTGCATTTGTGCGTTTTGCATTAAAAAGTGCGTTTTTTACGTCAATAATACTTGACTTCTTGACCACGGGATGGTATAATCTGTACAATCGAAAATTTCGTTATATTCTATATTTAGCGAAACGCAGTGAAGAGGAATGTCAGCAAACCTTCGTTTTCAGAGAGCCGGCGGGCGGTGAAAGCCGGTAAACGGACTTGCTGAGGCTCACCTCAGAGCGGCCGTCCCGAACGGAGTCCGTCTCCCAGTATGGAAGGACGGTACCTGCCCGTTACTGCAGGGGTGGCTTTACGGTCACAAAGAGTGGTCGCGCAGTGCGCGGCAAAAAGAGTGGTACCGCAAGATTTTATCGATCCGATAACGATCCTGTCTCTTTCAGCACATACGGAGTACGTGCGTGGAGACGGGATTTTTTTATTGCAGAGAGGGGTCCCCATTTATGGTAACATTGGACAAAATTTTTCATGCGTCGCTGGTGCTGAAAAACATCATCCGGGAAACACCGGTGGTGCGTGCGACCGGCATTCCGACGGATTGTGAGTTGTATCTGAAGCCGGAGAACCTGCAGAATACCGGCTCCTTCAAGGTGCGGGGTGCTGGTTACCGGATGGCGATGCTATCCGACGCGGAAAAAGCAAAGGGCGTGATCGCCTGTTCCGCAGGAAACCACGCGCAGGGCGTGGCGCTGGCGGCA
>JAFTRF010000201.1 GCA_017462405.1 Clostridia bacterium
CGGCAACATTTATTTCGATACCTCCAAGCTGGATAAGTACTACGTGTTCAACGACCACGACGAGGAAGATCTGGCCGTGGGCGTGCGCGAGGGCGTGGAAGAGGACACCAACACGCGCACCAAGAATGACTTCGTGCTGTGGTTCACCAAGTCCAAGTTTGAGGATCAGGAACTGAAGTGGCCGTCTCCGTGGGGCGTGGGTTATCCCGGCTGGCACATTGAATGCTCCTGCATCAGCATGAAGCATCTGGGCGAATATCTGGACATTCACTGCGGCGGTATCGACAATGCATTCCCGCATCACACCAACGAAATTGCACAGTCCGAAGCTTATATCGGCCATAAGTGGTGCAACTTCTGGTTCCATGTGGCACATCTGAACACCAACGACGGCAAGATGAGCAAGTCCAAGGGCGAGTTCCTGACCGTGTCGCTGCTGGAGTCCAAGGGCTATGATCCCATGGCATACCGCCTGTTCTGCATGCAGTCCCACTACCGCAAGGCGCTGGTCTTCTCGTGGGAGAATCTGGACAACGCTGTCAAGGCTTATCAGAAGCTGCTCAACCGCATCGCTTCGCTCAAGCCCGGCAAGGGTGAGCTGGACGAGGCTCAGTTTGCCGCACTGAAAAAGAATTTCACCGATGCACTGGACAATGACCTGAACACCTCGCTGGCCGTGACTGCGCTGTACGACGTGCTGAAGGCGAAGACCACCGATACGACCAAGCTGGCGCTGATCCGCGACTTCGACTATGTGCTGTCGCTGGATCTGGAAGCCCGCGCCGACGCTCTGCGCGCAAAGGCCGAAAAGGAAAAGGCCGCCGCCGCTGCTGCTGCCGCATCTGTGATCGCACCCGAAGGCGCAGACGCCGAACTGGCCGCATATGTAAAGACGATGGTCGATCAGCGTACCGCTGCAAAGAAGGCCAAGAACTTTGCCGAAGCTGACCGCATCCGCGATGAGCTGAAGGCCAAGGGTATCACCCTGACCGACACCGCACAGGGCGTGCGCTGGACGCTGGGCTGATGAAAAGAGAAAAAATCATGGTGGGGATGAGCGGCGGTGTGGACAGTTCCGTAGCCGCGCTCCTGCTGAAACAGCAAGGCTATGAGGTTGCCGGAATGACCCTGCGCCTGTGTCCGGAGGATGCCGGTCTGACCGGTGACCGTTCCGGCTGTGGTGCGCAACAGGACATTGAGGACGCCGCAAAGGTCTGTGCCGCACTGGATATTCCCCACTATATCATGGATTTCACCGATCTGTTTGCGCAGAAGGTCATGCGGCCGTTTGCGGAGGCATATCTGCAGGGGCAGACCCCGAACCCGTGCGTGCTGTGCAATCCGTCCATCAAGTTTGGTGCTATGCTGGAGCAGGCGCTGTCGATGGGCTACGATGCCGTGGCAACCGGGCACTATGCAAAAATCATCGAGGAAAACGGGCGCTATCATCTGTACAAGGCTCCGGTCGCCAAGGATCAAAGCTATGTGCTGTATACGCTGACCCAGCATCAGCTGGCACACATCCGTTTTCCGCTGTACGGCATGGAAAAGGATGCCGCCCGTAAGCTGGCGGAGGAATATCATCTGCCGGTCGCGCATAAACCGGACAGCGAAGAAATCTGCTTTGTCAAGGACAATGACTATGCCGGATTCATCCGCCGCTTTACCGGCAAGACATCACCGGCCGGGTCGTTTGTGGACGAGCGGGGAAAAGTGCTGGGCCGTCACAAGGGCATCATGCACTACACCATCGGCCAGCGCAAAGGACTGGGCATCGCATTCGGCAAACCGATGTATGTCATCGGCATTGATGCCAAAACCAATCGTGTCACCCTCGGAGAAGAGGGAACCCAGTACGCGCAGGCGCTGACTGCCGACCGGGTCAACTGGATCTCCTTTGAGACGCTGACGGATGCCGTGGAGTGCGAAGCCCGTATCCGTTATCAGGCGAAACCGGCAACCTGCACGGTATTTCCGTTGCCGGACGGTGCAGTACGGGTCGTGTTTGAAGCGCCCCAGCGCTCCGTAACACCGGGCCAATCCGTCGTATTTTCCCGTGGCAACGAAATTCTTGGCGGCGGCATCATCCGCTGTTCCCATCGGACATTGTGACAAAAACCTCCCGCACGGGAGGTTTTTTCATGCATCTTCCGGCTGTTTGCGGTCACGCTACAATAAAAAAGGAGCGTGTACCGAAATGTCGCGGGAGGAAACCATTCAACTGCTGAACACCTGTGCCGACCAGCTGTACCGTCGCATGGATACCATGGAAGAGGTCGCAATAGAGGTCCGAGATCCGCTTCTGACACAAAAAATCCGTTATGGGATGGATGCGCATCGCCCGCTGCAGTCCGAAGCAGCGAGGCTGCTGCAGGAATACGGTGTAACTGCGGAAACACATCCAGTGGTATTGCTGCCGGGACGGCTGAATGCCCGATTGAGGATGGCGTTGCAACCATCCGGTGCGGCTGCGGCGGCGGTGCTGACCGACGGCTGCTGCAAAACCATGCGCCTGCTGCACCGGGCAAAAAATCAGTGTCCGGCGGCGGATGCATCGGTGAGGCAGCTGGCCGATGCCATTCTCCACACAGAGGAGCGCATAAGCGAACAGCTTAAGTCTCACTTATGAGATTTGAAAAATGCCACAAAGAAAAGATGCTCTCAAAAATGAGACAGGCCAAAAGCGGCAAGGAACGCAATTTTTCCGTCGCTTTTGGGCTTTTTTGGCGCAATCGCGGGAATTTTGTTGCAAAACCAATGCATATGTGCTATACTGCTTTCATAGCATCCTCAGAAAGGAGGGTTTTGTTATGGAATATATGCCATATGTATGGGGAGGACTGATTGTATTCCTCCTGATTGTGGAGGCTGCGACCGTTCAGCTGGTGTCTTCCTGGTTTGTGCTGGGCGCGTTGGCCGCACTGATTCTCAGTCTGTTTGCGCCGGCCAGTGTGGGTTGGCAGGTCACGCTGTTTCTTGTGCTGTCGCTGGTGTCGCTGATACTGGCCCGCCCGCTGCTCCGCCGTGTGATTTTCCAGAAGCAGGCAGAGCCGACCAACGCTGACCGTGTCATTGGCCAGACTGCCATCGTCACGGAGGAAATCGACAACAGCATCGGTGTCGGACTGGTGAATGTTGCCGGTCAGGTGTGGTCTGCCCGGACGTCCGATCAATCGGTCGTCGCCAAGGACTCCGTAGTCCGGATCCTGTCCATCCAAGGTGTAAAGCTGATCGTCGAACCGGTGCAGCCCGGTGCGTAAGATCCGCATTACCAAAATAAAAACATAAGGAGTTGTTTGTTTATGCCGTATTTGATTATCGGTCTGGTCGTGATCGTGCTGCTGATCGTCGTATCCAACATCAAGATCGTGCCGCAGGCCAATGCATTCGTCATTGAGCGTCTGGGTGCCTATCAGGCAACCTGGGGCACCGGTCCGCACATCAAGTGGCCCTTCCTCGAACGGATTGCCCGCCGCCTGTCCCTGAAGGAGCAGGTCATCGACTTCCCGCCGCAGCCCGTAATTACCAAGGATAACGTAACGATGCAGATTGACACCGTTGTGTATTTCCAGAGTACGGACCCGAAGCTGTATACCTACGGTGTGGAGCGTCCCATTTCCGCCATCGAAAATCTGACCGCTACCACCCTGCGTAACATCATCGGTGAGCTGGAACTTGACCACACGCTGACCTCCCGTGATGTGATCAATGCCAAGATCCGGGTCATTCTGGACGAGGCCACCGATGCGTGGGGCATCAAGGTCAACCGCGTGGAACTGAAGAATATCATTCCGCCCAAGGAGATCCAGATGGCCATGGAGAAGCAGATGAAGGCCGAGCGTGAACGCCGCGAAGCCATCCTGCGGGCCGAAGGTGAAAAGCACAGTGAGATTCTGGTTGCAGAAGGCCATAAGGAAGCTGCGATCCTGAAGGCCGAAGCTGTCAAGCAGTCCAAGATCCGTGAAGCACAGGGCGAGGCCGAAGCCATTCTGTCTGTGCAGCGCACGCTGGCTGAAAGTATCAAGCTGCTGAACGAAGCCGGTCCCACCGAGCGCGTGCTGGCCCTCAAGAGTCTGGAAGCTTTCGGCAAGGCTGCCGACGGCAAGGCCACCAAGATCATCATTCCTTCCGAGATTCAGTCGATGGCCGGTCTGGCAACTTCGCTGAAGGAAGTGCTGACCGATCCGGTGGAGGAGAAGAAGCCCGCTCCGGCAAAGGCTGAACCCGCTTACGGCTGTGTACAGGAAAATCTGCCCGGCAAGACCAGCCACCCCGCAAAGAAGTAATGCCATAAAAAGAGCATGACCGCAGGCCAAGTACCCGTAAAGATACTTGGCCTGTTTTATTTTCCATATCATTCAGAACAGGGAGGTGCTTTTATGTGTTATTTTCTTTATGGTGCAATCAACGACGGAATCAATCACAGCGATTACGAAAAAATAATCAAGAACACCGGATATCATTTTCTTCGTTTTGGTAATGTCGATTCCGTAAATGAAGGTGTTGCAAACTGTGACAGCAGCTATCGGATTACATTTCATCACTGTGATTGCGATACTGCCATCGGACAAAAAGACACCAGCAAAAAAGAATTGGAAGCACTGCGCGCACTGCTCCTGCGTTTACAGGATGTCCGGGGAATGAAATATGTTTTGATCAGCAAGAATTGGTGGAAGGAAAGCAACTGCAGGCAAGAAACGGTTCATATTCAAGATGTTGATATTTTGCATTTTCTTGCAAATATGGAAGAGAATTGCTTGTACAAATTGGAACTGTATCAGAAATACTATTAAATCAATACACCGGCAAAAGCAAAAAAGAAGCACGAAATTTTCTTGCTTTCAGCTTGTCTAAAAAGGTCGCGCACAGCGGCCTTTTTTTGTGTTATAATAGAAGTAGAAGAAAAGAACG
>JAFTRF010000202.1 GCA_017462405.1 Clostridia bacterium
ACAAGGCAAAGTTCGAAGAACTGGGCATCGAGTACTTCTACACCCTCATCGACGATGCCGTGGCCCGCGTCATCCGCAGCAAGGGCGGCTTCATCTGGGCCTGCAAGAACTACGACGGTGACGTGATGAGCGACATGGTCTCCACCGCCTTCGGTTCGCTGGCCATGATGACCAGCGTACTGGTATCTCCCGACGGCAACTACGAGTACGAGGCCGCACACGGCACCGTGACCCGGCACTATTACCGTTATCTGAAGGGCGAGGAAACCTCCACCAACCCCATGGCGACCATTTATGCATGGTCCGGCGCATTCCGCAAGCGCGGTGAGCTGGACAACCTGCCGGAGCTGGTGAACTTTGCAGACAAGCTGGAAGAAGCCTGCATCACCACGCTGAACAGCGGCATCATGACCAAGGACCTGATCGGTCTGGTTGAGCCGGGCTATCATGCCGTGGCTGTAAACTCCGCCGACTTCCTGAAGGCCATCCGCGCAAATCTGGAAAAGGCACTGGCATAACAACGGAATATCCGCAACCAAAGCCCGTATCGGAATCCATTCGGTTCCGGTGCGGGCTTTTTGTGGCATTTTTGCGGGATTTTTTTACTATTTTGCATTTTTTATTTACAAATGGATTTTTTTCATATATAATAAAATGGATTGTAAGCACAAATCATACCTGCAAGTGCAAGGAGGATTTCTATGCTGAATATGGCAGATTATCATCGGCTGGCCCGGCAAGCCGTTGCGGAGGGCAGTGTGCTGTTACGGAACGACGGCACACTGCCCTTGAAAAAGGGATGGCGCATCGCCTCCTTTGGCCGGAATCAGTTCAATTATTACAAAAGCGGTACCGGTTCCGGCGGACGCGTCAATGCCCCCTATGTAGTCAGCATTCTGGATGCACTGCGCGCCGATCCGGATTACACCGTGGATGAAGCGCTGTGCGAAGTGTACCGTGCATGGGATGCCGTCCAACCCGCCCCGGAAAGCGGCTGGGCCAAAGAACCGTGGTCGCTGGAGGAAATGCCGCTGACCGAGGAGTTGGTACTGGATGCTGCCGCCCGGAACGACGTGGCCGTGATCCATCTGGGACGCACCGCCGGTGAGGACCGGGACAATCACGCCGGTGCAGGCAGCTACACGCTGTCGGAAGCCGAGCGCAAACTGTTGCGGTTGGTGTGCCGCTGCTTTACACGCACCGTAGTCCTGCTGAACGTGGGCAACATCATCGACATGAAATGGGTGGAGGAATTCGCCCCGTCGGCGGTGCTGTACGTCTGGCAAGGCGGTCAGGAGGGCGGCAACGGCGTCATGGACGTGCTGACCGGCCGGGTCTGCCCCAGCGGACGGCTGACAGATACCATTACGCAGGACATTTCAGACCACCCCGCCACCGCACATTTCGGTGATCCGAAAGAAAACATTTACGAAGAAGATATTTATGTGGGATACCGCTACTTTGAGACGTTTGCACCGGAAAAAGTGGCGTATCCGTTCGGCTTTGGTTTGTCGTATACCTCTTTCTCTCACAGCGTAACCGATTTTCACTATAACGGTACTGCGACAGAGGTCAGCGTGACCGTAACCAATACGGGCGACTGCCCCGGCAAGGATGCGGTCCTGCTGTATGTGCAGGCACCGCAGGGCAAACTGGGCAAACCGGCACGGGCGCTGGCCGCCTTCGGCAAAACGCTGGAACTGGCCCCCGGCGAAAGCACCGCGCTGACTTTGACGTGCGACAACATGGGGTTTGCTTCCTATGACGACAGCGGCGTATCGGGATACGCGGCCGCTTACGTACTGGAAGCAGGTGAATACGTGTGGTACATCGGCGGCGACGTGCGCAGCGCATCGGTATGCGGCCGCTTTGCGTTGAATGAGACGCAGGTCGTACAGCAGTTGTCTCATGCGATGTCCCCGGTGAAGCCGTTCCGTCGGCTGAAACCGGAAGTCTGTGGCACCGGTTATAAAGCCGCTTACGAGGACACGCCCCTGCGGAAATACGATCTGTGGGCACGCATCGAGGCCCACCGCCCCGACGTCATCCCCTTTACCGGCGATCTGGGGTACAAGCTGGCCGATGTGAAGTCCGGCAAGGTATCAATGGAAGCATTCATCGGGCAGATTCCGGAAGAAGATCTGTTCGTGCTGCTGCGCGGTGAGGGCATGTGCTCGCCCAAGGTCATACCGGGTACCGGCGGTGCATTTGGTGGTGTCTCCCCTGCGCTGGCGCATTTGGGAATCCCCATCGCCTGCTGTACGGATGGTCCCAGCGGTCTGCGCATGGACGTCGGTACAGAGGCGGTGTCTCTCCCCAACGGCACCTGCCTGGCCTGTTCGTTCAATGAGGAACTGTCCGCGGAGCTGTTCGCCTGCACCGGCATCGAAATGCGGAAAAACCACATCGATGCGCTGTTGGGGCCCGGCATGAACATCCACCGCAACCCCCTGAACGGGCGCAATTTTGAATATTTCTCCGAAGACCCGCTGGTGACGGGCAAAATGGCGGCGGCACAACTCCGCGGTCTGCATCGCCATGGCGTCACCGGTACCATCAAGCATTTTGCTGCCAACAATCAGGAATTCCGGCGTTATCATACCAACAGCGTGATCTCGGAGCGCGCCCTGCGGGAGATTTACCTCCGGGGCTTCCAGATCGCCTGCACAGAAGGCGGCGCGTTCACCATCATGTCCACCTATGGTCCGGTCAACGGCCTGTGGACGGCAAGCAATTCGGATCTGTTGACCCACATTCTGCGGAATGAATGGGGGTACG
>JAFTRF010000017.1 GCA_017462405.1 Clostridia bacterium
CGAAAAAAATTCCGTTTTCCCCGTTTGCAGGCCGACAATTGACATACCGAAACGAAATATTATATAATACATGTATAGGAAATGAGCCGAGGGAAAACGAAATATGTTTTTTCAAAGCGTATTCCGGCAGGAAAGGATGCTGTTTTCCTTATGGGTAATTTTATACCGCAATACCGGATCATCTACGATAATCTGAAAACAAAGATACAAAACGGCGTTTACCCGCCGGAAAGCCGGCTGCCTTACGAAAGCCAGCTTTGCGAGCAATACGGCGTTCAGCGCAGTACGGTGCGCAAAGCGCTGGATATGCTGGTGCAGGACGGGCTGATCTACAAACGCCCGGGCCGGGGCTCCTTTGTGTGTCCGGGCAAGTCCGCTGAGCCATCCGCTGTCAATCAGGGCACTTTTCTGTTCGTAATGAACCGGTCGCCCAATGACATTCTGAACAACTCCTCCTCTTACAACGCGCAGCTCTTCTTTTTGATGGAACGGCTGTGCCGCAATCACAACTATACATTGATTTACACAGGTATCTCCGAACAGGAGGATTTCGGTGCGCTGATTTCCACGCACGGGGCCAAAGGTGCGTTTCTGGTCAGTACCATGCCACAGCATGTGATCGATACCGTTCAAAGGCTGCAGGTGCCGGCTTTGTGCCTGAACCACTACTGCCCGCAGCTGCTTTCCATTTTACCGGATAATCACAAGGCTTTTCAGATGATGATCTCGCGTCTGGCACAGCTGGGCCACCGGAAAATCGCATTTGTGAGCGGGCCTTCCTATGCGGTAAATGCGCAGGAACGCCTGCAGGGCTTTCTGGCGGCGATGAACGAATGCGCACTGGAGGTCGATCCCGGGCTGATCCTGGACGGGAACTGGACCTACGAGGACAGCTTTGCCGCAACCATCGCCATGCTGCAGACCGTGGAGGAGGCCCGGCGGCCTACCGCACTGGTGACGGCCAGCGACATGATGGCGTTCGGCGCTCTGGCCGCAGTTTCCAAGCTGGGGCTGACGGTGCCAACGGATATCAGCATCGGCGGCTTTGATAATCTGGCTCTGGGAGAATTCTGTTCCCCGCAGCTTTCCAGTGTCGGCCCAAGCATGGAGCAGATGGCCCATGTGGCGATCCGTCAGCTGTTGGCACAGCTTTCCGGTACACCGTCGATGTATGACCGGTACACCATCCGCGTGCCGGTCACCTATACCGACCGCAGCAGTGTGGGGCCGTGTCCTGCCGTGCACCGGTAACAGACCAAAGAGCTGTCAAGGATTTAAGCGTACAAAACCATCTTTCCCCACAAAAAACACAGCCTGCCACAGAGCAAGACCGTTCTGTGGCAGGCTTTTTTCCTGTCATTACACCCAGCAAAAAGAGCAAGGTACCTCTCACACCCTGCTCTTTTCAAAAATGATTTGCTGTTTTACTCTCCAAGCCCATCGTTCTCCGAAAGCCACGCCTTATTCTCCGTAAACCGCCTTCATTTCACGAAGCAGTTCCATTTCGGCAGGATCAAACGGCGTTCCG
>JAFTRF010000203.1 GCA_017462405.1 Clostridia bacterium
AGCGCCGCGTTGAAGAGGCTGCTCGTATCCTCGACATCACTCATCTGCTCGACCGTAAGCCGAAGGCTCTGTCCGGTGGTCAGCGTCAGCGTGTTGCTCTGGGCCGTGCTATCGTTCGTGAACCCAAGGTGTTCCTGCTGGACGAGCCGCTGTCCAACCTGGACGCTAAGCTGCGTGCACAGATGCGTACCGAGCTGTCCAAGCTGCACAAGAAGCTGGGCACCACCTTCATCTACGTTACCCACGACCAGGTCGAAGCTATGACCATGGGCGACCGTATCGTTGTTATGAAGGACGGTTTCGTACAGCAGGTTGATACCCCCCAGAACCTGTACTCCAACCCCGTGAACATGTTCGTTGCAGGCTTCATCGGCTCTCCCCAGATGAACTTCATCAACGCTACCCTGCTGAAGAAGGGCGACAAGCTGGTTGCTCAGTTCGGTGATACCGTTGTTGCTGTGCCCGCTTCCAAGAACGTGAACGGCAAGCTGAACGACTACATCGGCAAGGATGTTGTTGTTGGTATCCGTCCCGAAGACATCTACGACGATCCGGAACTGATGGCCAAGTACGCCGATGGCGAGTTCACCGCTAAGATCGACGTGACCGAACTGATGGGCGCTGAAACCTTCCTGTACCTGACCTGCGAAGGCAACAACGTTACCGCCCGCGTGGCTCCCACCTCCGTGGCAAAGCCCGGCGACACCATCAAGATGGCTATGAACGTTCAGAACCTGCACGTGTTCGACAAGGACACCGAGGTTTGCCTGACCTACTAATCTGATCCTTTGATCCAATCGCCCGCCCCAGGGATTCCTTGGGGCGGGCTTTTTGTGCGTGGAAATCAGGACCGGTGTTTTTCCAGCCAGGATTGCAGCTGTGTCCACCATTCCACGATCTTCAGCCGGATTTCGTAATCTTCGGGATGCGTCACGATCTCCTGTTCTTCCGCAGACAGCACATCACCGGGCACGGACTCCGGTGTGCGGCCCGTAACCGCAGCGGACAGGCACATGGGCGGAAACATCACGCACCACCAGTTGCGCCCCTGTCCGCTGCCGATGGTCAGCCGGAGCGCCCGGTAATTGCCTGCCGGCAAGGTGCCGCTGTCGTAAGTACGGGTGGTGAAGTACATTTCCGTCAGCTGCGCCCGCACCCGGTACGGGTACCCGGCATCCCGCAGGAGCGCCTCGGCGGCGCGTTCCAGTTCCGGCAGGATGGGTGTCAATGCGGCTTCCGCGTCGTTCCGGGAGGCTGCAGAGAGGAACAGCGGCGAGGTCTGTTCCAGTACCAGATCGCGCACCTGCAGTTTCAGTGCCTGATCCACGGCATCGTCGGAATGTGCGACCACGTGCAGGCGCAGAACTTTTTGCCGGATGGCGGCGCACCGGCGGCCGAACGGGAGCAATACGGCTGCCATACAAAGCACCAGCGCCATCCCCAGTGCCAGTTCAGCCCGGAACCCCTTGAATCGTATTTTGTGCATAAAAACGCACCGTCCTTTCGTTGATACACGAAGTATGGACGGTGCGTTTTGCTTTTATACGGGAAAATGGAAATTCAGCTGTATCAGCGATGCAGCTCGATGCCCTGTGCGGCGGGGCGGCAGGGGAATACCCCGCAGTCCGGCAGCTGCGCCTGCACAACGGGTGCGGCGGCGATGGCGGCGGCTTCGCTGGGGAAAATGCCGAACACGGTAGAACCGGAGCCGGTCATCCGGGCGCCGATGGCACCGGCTTCGAGCAGGACGCGGCGGCACTGTTCAATTTCCGAAAGACCGATGACGGCCTCGAACGAGTTGCCCAACGCGGCGCACAGCGCCGTCAGATCGCCGTTCTGCAGTGCCCTGACCATCGCGTCGGACGAGGGATGCGGCAGATCCGGTACGGCATCGGCGCGCGCAAACTGCTCGGCGGTGGAGGCACCCACGGCGGGCTTCACCAACACGATGCCGCATTCCGGCGGGGCAGGCAGCGGCTCCAGCCGTTCCCCGACGCCCTTGGCCAGACGGGTGCCGCCGTCCACGCAGAAGGGCACGTCGGCGCCCAGCTTCAGCCCCATGGCGCACAGCGTGTCTTCATCCAGTCCGGCATCGTACAGCAGGTTCAGCGCGGTCAGCGCCGCAGCGGCATCGGCACTGCCGCCGCCAAGACCGGCCTGCATGGGGATGCGGCACTGCAGTTTGAATTTCACACCGCCGGCAATGCCGGTACGGGCAAAAAAGGCGCGGGCGGCTTTGTGCACCAGACTGTTGTTGGCGGGCATACCGGGGTGGTCGCATTCCAGCCATACACCGGGCGCGTCGGTGCGCTCGGCGGTCAGCAGGTCATACAGGGACACCGACTGCATCACCATGACCAGGTCATGGTAGCCGTCGGGACGGCGGCCGACGATGTCCAGCATCAGATTGATTTTGGCATTGGCGCGGAGGGTCACGGTGTTCATACGGAGACACATCCTTTTCTCAGCGTTTGTTTTTGGCGATGAAGCGTTCCATGCGGTCCAACGCCTCGGTGATATGCTTCAGGGAGTACGAGTACGAAATGCGGATAAAACCCTCGCCAGAGCTGCCGAAGGCGCTGCCGGGTACCACGGCGACGTGCTCCTCCTGAATCATGCGGGTACAGAATTCCTCGGAGGTCATGCCGGTGCTGCGGATGCAGGGAAAGACGTAGAATGCGCCTTCCGGTTCGAAGCATTCCAGCCCCATTGCGCGCAGACGGTGGACGATGTAGCGGCGGCGCAGGTCATATTCGTCCCGCATCCGGGCGATGTCGGGGTCGCCGCTGCGCATGGCTTCCATTGCGCCGTACTGGGCGGTGGTGGGTGCGCTCATGATGCCGAACTGGTGCAGCTTGGTCATCTGGGTCAGCACGGGTTCGGGACCCATGGCCCAGCCCAGCCGCCAGCCGGTCATGGCAAAGGACTTGGAAAAGCCGTTGATGATGATGGTGCGCTCCCGCATCCCGTCGATTTCCGCGATGGAGACGTGCGGCGTGTCGCCGTAGGTCAGTTCGCAGTAAATTTCATCGGACAGGATCATGATATTGGTGTCCCGCAGTATCTGCGCGATCTCCTCCAGATGCGCCCGGCGCATGACGGCACCGGTGGGGTTGTTCGGGAAAGGCAGGACCAGCACCTTGGTGTTGGGGGTGATGGCATTTTTCAGCGCTTCGGCGGTCAGGCGGAATTCATCCTTGGCTTCGGTGACGATCGGCACCGGTACGCCACCGGCCATCACGGTCAGCGGCTCATAGCAGACAAAGCTGGGCTGAGGGATCAGTACCTCATCGCCGGGGCTGACCAGACAGCGCAGTGCGCAGTCAATGGCCTCGGAGCCACCGACCGTGACCAGAATTTCCGTCTTGGGGTCATAGGTCAGGCCGAACCGGCGGGTGCAGTATTCCGACACCGATTCCAGCAGATCCGTGAAGCCGCGGTTGGGGGAATAAAAGGTGCGGCCCTTTTCGATGGAGTCGATGGCGGCCTGACGGATGTGCCACGGGGTCGCAAAATCCGGCTCGCCGATGGACAGCGAGATGATATCCGACAGTCCGGAACTGTTCGCCAGATCGAAAAAGCGGCGGATGCCGGAGGGCTGCACCGACCGGATCCGGCTGCTCAGAACGGAATTGTAATCGATCACAGTACCATACTCCTTTTGTCGGATTCTTCTTCGCCGCCGAGAACGGTGCCCTTGTCTTTGTATTTTTTCAGCAGGAAGGAGGTGGAAGTGGACAGCACACCGTCGATGGTGGACAGCTGCTTGGCCACAAACATGGCGACATCCTGCAGGGAGTAGCCGTTGATTTCAACCAGCAGGTCGTAGCTGCCGGACATGAGGTATACGCTGACCACTTCGTCGAATTCCATGATGCGCTGGGCGACTTCATCGAAGCCGGTGTCACGCTTGGGGGAAACTTTCAGTTCGATCCATGCATTGACGCGGGCCTTGTCGACCTGTTCCCAGTTGACGATGGCCCGGTAGCCACTGATCACACCGGACTTTTCCAGCGCATCCACGGCGCTGGCGGCGGCGGATTCCGAGATGCCCAGCATCACGGACAGTTCCCGGTTGGTCAGCCGGGCGTTTTCTTCCAGAAGCTTCAAAATTTTTTCCTGCATCGTGAAGTCATCCTTTCGGTATAGATCAAATCAATTGTATTCAGGTACATCTGCCGATATTATAACAGGAACCGGGCAGATCTGTCAATGAAAATGAAGGCGTGCGGGTAAAAACTTGCAAAATGGCCGGTTATCGGCAATATTTCCGCAATGCGGCCACCAGCGCAGGGTCGCTGACCAGTGCAACGGCCTCAATGCCCTCGGCGGTGTATTCCTCGGAGAGCAGCTGACCTTGCGAACGTACCGCTGCCAGCAATCCGCCCTTGTCGAAGGGCAGCAGCAGCTCCATCCGCGTCCATTTGGGCAGCTTGTTTTCGATGGCCAGCAGCAGCGTCTCCAGCCCGTCTCCGCGCTTGGCGGAAATGCGGACGGTGTCCCCGATGGCGATGATGGGGGCCGCATCCGACAGACGGTCGCACTTGTTCATCACCGGGATGACCGGACGGTCGCCGATGCCCAGTTCCGCCAGCAAATTCTGCGTGACCTGCAGGTGGGTGGCCGCTTCATCGCTGGAGGCATCACAGACGTTCAGGATGACGTCGGCCTGCGCAGCTTCTTCGAGCGTGGATTTGAAGGCTTCCACCAGATGATGGGGCAGGCGCCGCACCAGACCGACGGTGTCGATGAGCATGACCGTCTGACCGTGGGGCAGACGCAGAGCGCGTGCGGTGGGGTCCAGCGTGGCGAACAGCTTGTCCTCGGCCAGTACCCCGGCCTGCGTCAGCGTGTTCATCAGCGTGGATTTGCCGGCGTTGGTGTAGCCCACGATGGCCACGGTGATGACACCGTCCTTTTTGCGGCGGGCACGGATGCGGTCACGCTGGGCCTGCAGTTCACGAAGCTGTTCGCGCAGGGCATCGATGCGGCGACGGATGTGCCGCTTGTCGGTTTCCAGCTTGGTTTCACCGGGACCGCGGGTGCCGATGCCGCCGCCCAGCCGGGACAGCGCGGTGCCCTGACCTGCCAGGCGGGGCAGACTGTATTTCAGCTGGGCCAGTTCGACCTGCAGCGCACCCTCGCGGGAACGTGCGCGGGCAGCGAAAATATCCAGAATCAGCGTAGTGCGGTCGATGGTGCGCACCTTGGTTTCCAGTTCGATGTTGCGCTGCTGAATGGGCGACAGCTCCCGGTCAAAAATGACCAGATCGATGTCGTTGGCTTCGCAGAATGCCCGGATCTCCTCCAGTTTGCCCTCGCCGACACAGGTACCGGCGTCCGGGGCGGGACGCTTTTGTACGGTGACGCCGACGACCTCTGCGCCGGCGGTGCGGGCCAGTTCCCGCAGTTCCAGCAGGGATGCCTCGGCATCAGGCTCGCCGGTGTCCAGCGAAACGAGCAGAGCGCGTTCGGGGGTAATGATATTTTCATGGAGTTCCGCCATGGGAACGCCTCCTTTGCAAATGATGTGTTTTTATTATTATCGCAAGACGGCGGAAAATTGTCAATGTGTTCTGCGGAAAATCCTTCCGCACTCCGCTTTTGCCCTCCGCGCAGAACGGGGCGCATTTTTGTATTTTTTTAAAAAATATTCACCACTTGCATTTGCAATTGTAATATAATATGATATACAAAGTGAATGCGATTTTTCCATGAAAGGACGGAAGACAAATTATGAGCATCGGGAAAATTTTAGTGGTGGACGACGACCAGAACATCTGCGAACTGCTTCGCCTGTATATCGAAAAGGACGGATTTCAGGTAGTCATCGCCAACGACGGCAAGCGCGCGCTGGACCTGTTCCACAGCGAGAAGCCGGATCTGATCATGCTGGACATCATGCTGCCGGAACTGGACGGCTGGCAGGTGTGCCGCGAGGTACGCAAGGAATCGCAGTGCCCCATCATCATGCTGACGGCCAAGGGCGAAGTATTCGACAAGGTGCTGGGTCTGGAACTGGGTGCCGACGACTACGTGGTCAAGCCCTTTGAAACAAAGGAAGTGGTGGCCCGCATCAAAGCAGTCCTGCGCCGCAGCGGCCACGGCAGCCACAACGACATCAAGGAGGTCAAATACGACCGCCTGTCCATCAACCTGACCAACTACGAACTGCGGGTCAACGGTGTGCAGATCGACACACCGCCCAAGGAGATGGAACTGATCTATCATCTGGCCAGCAACCCCAACCGGGTGTTTACCCGCGACCAGCTGCTCGATGAGGTATGGGGCTTTGACTACTACGGCGATTCCCGCACCGTGGACGTGCATGTGAAGCGTCTGCGCGAAAAGCTGGAAAAGGTATCGCCGCAGTGGGATCTGAAAACCGTGTGGGGCGTCGGCTATAAGTTCGAGGTCCGTGAATAATGCGGTCGTCTTTGTTCAAAAAATATATGCTGCTGTCCTCGGCCATCATTCTGGTCAGCTTCGTGATCATGGGTGTCATCAGCAGCTACAGCCTGTCCCAGTATTGGATCAATGACAAGCTGGATTCCATGACCGGGAGTGCGCAATCGCTGTCCTCGGTCGCATCCCATCGTGCCATGCAGACCGGCAAGGACAACTATACCATCAACAGCACCACACAATATGTGTTTGCGGCGATGGCGCCCACCCTGCAGGCCGATGCCTATGTGGTCAACGCACAGGGCGAGGTGGTCATCAGCGCCTTTTCGCAGGATCTGGTGACCTCGGTGAAGAAGATGGATGCCGCCATCGTGCAGCAGGCGATGCAGGGGCGCTATTCCGATGTGACCCGGATGGCCGTATACCCGGAGGACCAGTATGTGGTGGGAGTGCCGCTGGTGTACCGTAACGGCGAGGAGAGCAAGGTCATCGGCGCGGTTTTTCTGGCGTCGTCGGCGAAGTCTTTCCGGGCATTCCGGGGCGATATCATCCAGATGTGCATCATTACCGCCATTTTTGCGGCGGCGGTCTCGTTTCTGCTGTCCGGTGCGCTGACCTATCGTATGGTCATGCCCTTGCGGGAAATGAGTGCGGCGGCGGTGGCGTTCGGTAAAGGCGATTTCACCCGCCGGGTACCGGTGCGGGGCCGTGATGAGATCAGCGAACTGGCGGTGGCGTTCAACAACATGGCGACCTCGCTGGCGGAAAGCGAAAACATCAACCGCAGCTTCGTGGCCAACGTGAGCCACGAACTGAAGACCCCCATGACGACCATTGCCGGCTTCATCAACGGCATTCTGGACGGTACCATTCCTGCAGAGCGGCAGAGCCATTACCTGCGGATCGTGTCCAGCGAAGTCATGCGGTTGAGCCGCCTGGTACAGTCGATGCTGAACCTTTCCCGGATCGACAGCGGAAAAATGGTCCTGCGCAAATCGGATTTCGATCTGCAGCAGGTGGTGTTTGATACCATGCTGTCCTTTGAGGGGCTGATCACTGACCGGAACATTTCGGTCGAGGGTATGGAGGATTGCCGCAGTGTGCGGGTCAACGGCGACGCGGACCTGCTGCATCAGGTGGTGTACAATCTGGTGGAAAATGCGGTGAAATTCACCAACATCGACGGTACGATCACCGTATCGCTGCGGGAGCGGAACGGCATGGCGCAGGTCATCATCCGGAACACGGGTCCGGGCATCGCACAGGAGGAACTGCCGCTGGTGTTTGAGCGGTTCTACAAGACCGACAAGTCCCGCAGCAACGACAAAAATGGCATGGGGCTGGGTCTGTACATTGTCCGGACCATCATTCAGCTGCATGGCGGCGAAATTGAGGTGCGCAGCCGCGAAAACGAATATTGCGAATTTGAATTCAATATTCCGGCATTGAGCGACGGTGCATCCAAGAAAAAATAACAATAAAGGTCGGATCAACCATGGGAAACCAATACAACCCCGGCTGGGCGGCAGGCGGCTATGTGCCGTATGCGGTACCGCCCCGTAAACGGATGAGCAATGCGGCCAAAGCGCTGATTGCGGCACTGGTGTCGTTGGCGATTACCGTCGTCGGCTCGGTGAGTGTGCTTACAATCGCATATTTCGAAGAACTGTTCTGGGGTGAAGATTACAACATCCCGTGGGGCGATGAAACGGAGACGGAGGGCATACCGCTGTCCCCGGACGACGAGGGGTGGAAAGCTCCGCAGCCGAACCCCAATGCCCCTAAACTGAAGCTGAATGCACCGGGCAAGGAGTCGGAGAAACTCAGTGATGCAGAGATTGCCGCCAAGGTGCGTCCGTCGGTGGTTGGGATCGTGGCCTATGTCATTGAAAATGGCGAAAAGGTCGCTATTTCCGAAGGCTCCGGCGTGGTAATGACCGCAGACGGCTATGTGCTGACCAATGCTCATGTGCTGCAGGGCGGCCAGAAGTTTCTGGTCATCGACCATCAGGGCAATTATTACGAAGCTGTCCCGGTGGGCAGCGACCCGCGTACCGATCTGGCGGTACTCCGTGTGACGGCGGATGTGACGCTGACTCCGGCGCAATTCGGCGATTCCGAAGCGGTGTCCGTGGGTGACAGCGTGCTGGCCATCGGTAATCCCGGCGGCCTCAGCTATGCCAGCTCCGTTACCTTTGGCCATGTGTCGGCGGTGGACCGCGTCATCGAAAGCAGCGTGAATGTGTTCGGTCTGTTGCAGTTGGATGCGCCCATCAACCCCGGCAATTCCGGCGGTGCGCTGGTGAATCAGTGGGGACAGGTCATCGGCATCAATTGCGCCAAGATCGTGGCAGAGGATTACGAGGGCATTGGTTTTGCGATTCCCATTACCAAGGCCAAAACGGTAGCAGATACGCTGGCCGAGTATGGCTACATGAAAGACCGTGTGCGGCTGGGGATCGCAATTTCGGCGGTGGATACCATCACGGCGGCCTTTGAAGGGACACGTACCGGTATCAACATTGTGTCCATTGAGCGGAACAGCGTATTTTCCCGTACCAAGGTGCAGCCGAAAGACATCATCATTGCCGTTGACGGTGAGCGGATGACCAACAGCGCCGAATTCTTTGAGGCGATGTACGCCTGCAAGCCACGGGACAAGGTGGAATTTACCCTGTATCGTCCGTCGGACAAAAGCACGTTTACCGTGACGGTGGCGCTGCTGGGCCAGTATGAATAAGTGAAACTTGAGCAAGAGGAGAACGAAGTTTATGCTGGACAAATGGATTGCAGAAGCGACGGAGTGTGATTTCAAGGTTGCCCTGGAAGTGCGCAAGCCCAAGAGCTGGTTGAAAAGCGTCAGTGCTTTTGCTAACGGAGTAGGCGGAAAGTTGTTTTTTGGTATTGATGATGCCGGAAATGTAGTTGGCCTTGCCAATACACAGTCGGATGCAGAAGCAATCAGCCGTTTAATCAAAGAGCGCATTACACCCTATCCGAATTTTATTTTGGATGCTGAAAGAAAAAATGGAAAAGCTGTGATTGTGCTGACGGTGTTTGCAGGACATACGACACCTTATTACTACAAGGCTGATGGTGTGACGGAAGCTTATATCCGTATTGGAAATGAAAGTGTGGTGGCACCTGACTATGTGCAAAATCAATTGATTTTGAAGGGTATGCACCAAACTTATGATATGTTGATTTCCGGATACGATTTTAAAGATTACGCATTTTCAAAGCTACGAGAGCGGTACAAGGTGTGGACAGGCAACAGTATGGAGGATAAGCTGTTTGATTCCTTTGATATACGGGACCGCTGTGACAAACTGACAAATGTGGGTGCGCTACTTGCAGATGATTCGCCCATCAGACATTCGCGCCTGTTCTGTACGCGATGGAACGGATTGGACAAAAGCGGAGGAATGATGGATGCACTTGATAGTGTGGAACTGTCCGGCAGTTTAATTATTTTGCTCACAGAGGGTACCAACTTTGTCAAGCGAAACATGAAGACCCGTTGGAAAAAAACGGCGGATTCTCGTATTGAAATGCCAGATTACTGTGAACGAGCCGTGTTTGAAGCACTGGTAAATGCTTTGATTCACCGCGATTATCTTATTTTTGGAAGCGAAGTTCATATTGATATTTACGATGACCGCCTTACGATCACTTCTCCCGGAGGCATGGCAGACGGTACACGGATACAGGAAAGGGATATAACAAATATTTCATCCACTCGGCGTAATCCTGTACTGGCAGATGTTTTTGCCCGATTGGGCTATATGGAGCGTCAGGGAAGTGGATTCAGAAAAATCACAGAATCCTACCGTGCTGCACACAATTACCGTGCGGAACTGGAACCCAGATTCTATTCTGACGGCACCTCATTTCAGGTCACATTATACAATTTGAACTACAACAATGTGGGTAACGAAGAAAAAGTTGCGATTGAAGTTGCGATTGAAGTTGCGATTGAAAGACTAAACGTAACTCGTGCTACGATTGCGAAAATCAAGGATGTTTTTGCGGCGATGGGCAGTGAAGGAATTTTTGGCCGTTCTGACATTGCAGCGATTACCAATGATTCTGTTACTGCTGCCGGAAATCTGATTACCAAGATGAAAGAAGCCGGAGTGATTGAGGCGGTACAGGGATACGGAAAAGGAAAATATAAATTCATTGACTCCCTCAAGTAAATGGAATGCCCGTTATCAGCCACACGACTGGTAACGGGCATTTTATATATACATACAAATATTTTTTCGTGCGGAAGGATAGAGAACACAGAAAAAGCCTCTTTCGTCCGCAGACAAAAGAGGCTTTTTCATGGTACGCCCGAAAGGAGTCGAACCTTCCCCGCCAGAATCGGAATCTGGAATCCTATCCGATGGACTACGGGCGCATATATCCGATTGCCATAGTATTATATCACGAAGCTTTCGGAAAAGCAAGAGCAATTTGAAATTTTTTCACCAAAAACAAAAGTTTTCAAAACGGGTGTGTTTTCTCTGCAAATCGTGTATAATAGAGTCAGAAACAGGAAAGGGAGCGAGCAAGATGATCCTGCAGCGGAACATTCAGATCAAAGAATATACCGTCCCTATGCCCGGATTGGATTCGGGCAGCCGCATCACGCTGTGCCACATCAGCGACGTCCACAGCGACGCGTTCGGCGATTACAGCGCACAGGCGGTGGAGGCCGTCGCATGCCGGAACCCGGATGCCATTCTCTTTACCGGAGATATGATCGACTGCCGCCGGGACGAGGACGGTGCGTTTTTTTTCCGTCTGCTGGATCGTCTGCCGGAGGTGCCTGTTGTGGCCAGCCCCGGCAACCACGAAAAGCGCATCGAACGGGCATGGGGCACACGCTGGCATTTCGTGGACGATTGCAAAGCCCGTGGAATGCAGTATCTGGACAATGACCATGTGCGCCTGACCTTGCAGGGGCAGAAAGTGGATTTTTACGGCTATATCCAGCCGTTCAAGATTTTCACCAAGCGCGGCAAAAAACGGGCCCGGCTGGTACAGGAGATCGCGCCGGAGGAAATCACGGCGACACTGGGTGCGTGTCCGCAGGGAGCGGTGGTGCTGCTGGCACACGATCCGGTGCTGCTGGACAGCTATGCCGCATGGGGCGCGCCGCTGGTGCTCAGTGGCCATATCCACGGCGGCGTGGTCAAGGTGCCGGGCATCGGCGGGCTGCTGTCCCCGGCGAGGAAGTTTTTTCCGCCGTACGATGACGGAATGTACGAACGGGGTCGTACGAAGATGATCGTGTCCCGCGGGCTGTGTGCGCCCATGTTCCCCCGCATCAACAATGCACCGGACGTGGCATTCATCACGCTGACCGGGGAAGAAGGATAATTCTGCTCACAGAAAGGAGCCCATCATGATCGACCTTGCACACATCGGACAAT
>JAFTRF010000204.1 GCA_017462405.1 Clostridia bacterium
CACCGTTTCGCTCTCGCCGCCGTGGTAGTTGTATGCCGTATCAATGTAATTGATGCCGTTGTCAATGGCATTACGGATCATGGCAATGCAGCGGGCCCGATCCATTTTGCCGTCGGCCTGCTTCGGCATCCGCATGATGCCGAACCCCAGCGCCGACACCTTGCACCCGGTCTGTCCAAATGCCCGATAATTCATCTTCGTCGCTCCTTTTCCCATCAGATCCTGCCGGTACGCACCAGTTCTGCCATTTTCAGCACGGCGATCTGGGTCTTGGCGTCGGCAATTTCGTTGTTCATGACCATTTCCACAGCCTTTTCCAGCGGGATGCGCTCCACGGCAATGTCTTCGTCTTCATCGAGGTCCCGTGCGCCAAATCCGCTGATGCGGCACCCGAACAGCCAGATGATCTCCGTGCAGTAGCCCGGTGTGGGATACACCTTGCCCAGCGGCACGAACACCTCCGCCGTCGCGCCCGTCTCCTCCCGCAGTTCCCGCTTGCCGCAGGCCATCGGATCCTCGTCCTTGCTGTCCCGCTTGCCGGCGGGGATCTCCAGCAGTTCCTCGCCGTATGCATAGCGCAGCTGGCGCGCAAACAGCAGTTCGTTCTGTTCCGTCAGCGCCGCTACCGCCACACCGCCGTTGTGCTCCACGACCTCACGGAAGGCCGGCTTGACGCCGTTGACCAGAATGGCATCCCGGCGCACCCGGATGATTTTTCCCTGATAGATTTGTTCGCTGGACTGCATGATTTCCGTCGACATAACGGTTCCTCCTTGTGTGAATCACAGAATATTTCAGCATATGATCTCGTATTTTATTTTGCGGCGGCGTGTTATCCACCTGCACCCGCTCATAGGATAGCGTTGAGATGTCATTGACCCGAAAGGAGCCGCCACCATGATGGATGAATTTCAGATTACCGCCCCACCGGACACCTGCACGGTGCGGGCGCTTTTAGAGGAATTGCAGACCCGTTATCCCTTTCTGACGGTCCGTACATTGGGCCACAGCGTACTGGGCCGCCCGATCTACGCCTTGTATCTGGGCGAAGAACACGAACCGGTACTGTTTGCCGGGGCTTTTCACGGCATGGAATGGCTGACGTGCGCCCTGTTGCTGCAGTTTACCGCCGATCTGTGCTGCGCGCTCGACACTGGCGGAGAGCTGGCCGGCATCGATGTCCGCCGGGCATGGCCGGGGCGCGGGTTGGTCATTGTGCCGTGTGTCAACCCCGACGGGGTGGAAATCGCGCTCCACGGAGCCGGAGCAGCCCTGCACCTTCAGGAATCCGTATGGCAGCTGTCCGGCGGAAACCCCGCCCGCTGGCAGGCCAACGCCCACGGTGTAGACCTGAATCATAATTTTGATGCCGGATGGCACACGCTCCGGCAAATGGAGCAGGAAGCCGGCATCACCGGGCCGGGGCCTACCCGCTTCGGTGGTACCGCGCCGGAAAGCGAGCCGGAAACCCGCCTGCTGACGGCGCTGTGCCGGTCGGTTCCGTTCCGTCATGCCGTGGCCTTTCACAGTCAGGGCGAGGAGATTTACGGATACTACGGTGCCTCCACACCGAAAAAAAGTGCGCTGATGGCCCGGATCCTGGCGCTGACCTCCGGCTACCGGGTCATGGAGCCGGAGGGGCTGGCCGCACACGGCGGCTTCAAGGATTGGTTCATCCGCGCATTTCAGCGTCCGGGCTTCACCATTGAAGTCGGACGCGGCTGTAACCCGCTGCCGCTGTCGGACCTGCCGGCCCTGCGGATGCGGCTGCGGGAAATGATGACGCTGGCTGCCCTGATGTAGCGCTTACAGGAAGACGCTGGGGCCGCCGTTGAAGCCGGTGAATGCCACCGCCAGAATGCCGATGTACAGCAGCAGTGACGGCAAGCCCGCAAAGGCCTCCGGCATATCCGGGCCACCGATGTTGTCGATGGCCTCCTGTATCAGCACCGTGGCCAGAAAATAGCCGATGCCGGTGCCGATGGCATAGCCGGTCAGGCGCATATACGACATCCCGTACATGCTCTGCACAATGCCCGCCATCATCACAATGCTGTTGAATACGGCCGACGGCAAAGTATCCACCAGCATCTCCATTTTGTATTTTTTACTGTACATGGCCACCGCCATGACCACCAGATACACCACCGCCAGCAGAAGCACGATCAGCAGCGCCCGGATTTCCAGCAGTACCGGAAATTGCTCCGACAGCTGCTGAATGAAAAACATACCGGTCATGGAAACCCACGAAAAGGCCATGACCGCCAACGCAGACACGCTGATCCGGCGGAACGAGCGCTGGATGCGCAGAGAGCGCTCCGCACCGACACCGGAGGTAAAGATCAGATTCTGTGCAAATACCGCCAGCACGGCATAGGTCATCAGATCCATCATGGTATTCACGACGCACCGCCTCTCTTTCGTTTTTCCGCATAGAGCCGGGCCGCTTTCGCCCGTTTTTCATAATACAGACGACCGGCGCGCGCCAATGCCGCCAGAAAACCCAGTACAAGAAATCCGAAAAACGGCACCCCCGCCATATGGATCTGTTTGCCCATCAGCAGGCCGTCGGCCAGCATGCCCCGCACCAGACCGACGGTGCAGGCCGTTGCACCGAACCCGATGGCACACGTCACGGAATCCAGCAGAGCCACCAGCACCGATTGCCGGGGCGCATAGCGCACACCGCGGCTGAGGATCAGCGAATTGACCGCGATCAGCGGCAGAAAATAGCGGAACAGCGTGGTCCAATCGCCGTATTTCTGCCGGAGAATCAATATGGCCGCCGTATAAAACAGCGCCGACAGCAGCGGCACTGCTGCCGCCCGCAGATACCGGGGGATCCGTCCGCCGAACGCACCGGACAGCACACACACCGGGATCATGGTCATCGCAAAAACCTGCGAGAGAATCCACCCGTTCTGCAGGGTCGTGGCCGCCGCCACGATGGTGCAGATGCCCAGCGCCCATGTCAGCACCGGGTTGTAATACAGCACGTTCCGGGTCAGTGCTCCCCGGATGCCGCGCAGAATATGCTTGCTCCGGTTGCTCATTGCGGCGCACCTCCCCGTTTTTTGTACAGGTAATGCCATGCCGCCTTGTCAAAAATGGGTGCCATGGCATTCAGCAGCAGCACCGCAAAACAGCCGCCCTGCTCAAACACGCCCTGATAGCGGAACAGCATGGCAATCAGCCCACCCACAAAGCCGTACGCGCATTGCGCAATGGGCAGCTTGGGTGCCGTCGTGGTATGTGCCGCCAGAAAAATACCGTAAAACAACAGCGAACCGGTCAGCAGCTCCACCAGTGCCGAGTCCAGCCGCCCGGTCGTGACCCGTGGCCACAGCGCTGCCGTGATGGCCACGGCCAGCACCCAGCACAGCGGGATGCGGTAGCTGATGGTGCGCCGCACGATGAGGTAGAGCGCCATCGCCGCCGTGACCACCGCCACGGTCGTTCCGATGGGGCCTTCCACTTCCCCCGTCAGCAGTTCCGTCAGCAGCAGCGTCGGCCGCGCGCCGGAATTCAGCAGCGCCGCCGGAGATTGCACCGTTTTGACCTGAACCGAGTGCAGTAAATCCAGATCCAGCACACCGGCATCCATCGCTGCATATGCAAACATATTGACCGGGAAGCACAGCGTCGCAAAGGCCATGCCCGCTGCCACGGGATGCAGCGGCGCACGTCCGGTTCCGCCGAACGGCATTTTCGCAATGGCGACGGCAAAAATCACTGCCAGCGCCGGAACATACAATCCCACATTGGCCGGAACCAGCATGGCAATCAGCACACCGATGGTCGCGGAGTCCAGATCGGTCACTGCCGCCTCCACGCGGTACAGCAGACAGCACAGCATTTCCGCCGCAATGCCGATGCCGGCACAAGCCAGCGTCATCAGCACCGGGCGCATGCCGAAGCGCAGCGCCTGCGGAATCAGCAGCAATCCACAGCACAGCAGCACATCCAGCCGCTGTGCCCGTCCGGTATCGCCGTACCGCCAGTACGGCCCCCGTCTTCTTGATAATTTCATCATTTGATCGTCCCTTTCCTGCGTCAGCGGTGCATGGCATCGGCGCGGACCTCGCGCCGGTTGCGCCACAGTTCCACCGGCTGGGGCCGCTTGCCGGCCGCCCGCATCAGCCGCGCCGCGATCGGGATGTTTGCCGGACACGCCGCTTCACACGCACGGCAATCCACGCAATGGTGCAATCCAAAATACTCTGCCCGCTTCTTGTCGCCGCGCTCCATCGCGCGCAGGGCATACAGCGGGAATACCCCGGACGGACAGATTTCCACACACCGCCCGCATCCGATACACGCGCGGGGAACCGGCGGCAGCTCCGGGAAAGCCAGGATGCACCGTGTATCCTGTGTAACCGGCGTATCGGCGGCACTCAGTACGCTTTCGCCCCGAATGGCCGAGCGCACCGCCAGGATCCGGTAACTTTCCACCTGTTCGCACCGTTCCAGCACCTTGCTGATGGGCGTTCCGACGGTCACGCTGTAATGAACGGTTTCCCGCAGCGCCGGGCCACCCACTGTAACGATGCACCGCTCCGGTGCCCGGTGCAGACGCGCCGCCCACAGCAGACGCAGACAGGCCTGCGGGCCGATACGCCCGACCCGATGTCCCGCAAACGGCGCCTGATGCTTCAGGTTTTCCCAGATGGGGTACCGTCCCGTCACATCCAGATACGGTACAATGATCCGCTGCCTCAGATTGGCCGCTTCCCGCGCCAATGCCTCCGCCGCACGGGAGGTCACGATCATCGTCCGGATGCCGCAGCAGGCCGTTGCTGCCAGCGCCAGACCCATCTGTACTTCCTCCGTATTTTCCATCAATGCGCGCAGTGCATCCGTGTTGTACGGATCGTCGCACACCGCATCGCACACCAGTATTTCTGTTTTTTGCCGGACGAAGCGCCGCAGCTTGTCCGCCAGATCCGCACCGTCCAGCTCGTCCTGCAGGCTGGTCACTGCTGCAGCCTGCAGAATTTCTTCCCGGCCGATCCGGCTGTATTTGTGCCGGATCGTCTCCTGCGGTTCCGCAGATTTGCCGTTGACCTCAACAATCAGACACAGCCATTCCTCACCGCCCGGCATCGTCCGTGCCTCCACGGCAGTTACCGTACCGCCGGCCGGTGGACACATTGCCCGGCCGCGCGCTTCGCACAGCGCCGCTGCCCGTTCCGGCAGAATCTGCTCGCCCGGCTGTGCCACCTGCCACTCCTGCCGCTGCGCCCACGGGCAGACCGGCAGGATCAGTTCCTCCGGTGTCGGCAGAATCCGCAGGGCATTCCGCAGCGCCGGTGTCCGCTCATTGTCCAGCCGGATACCGGCTCCGAATACCCGTTCCATCGCATCGCCTCCGTTTTATGCCCCGCCGAGCACACGAATCATCTCCGCAGCATCGGCGGCACCGAATACCGCACTGCCTGCGACCGCCATATCGACACCGGCCGCCCATACCATTTCCTTGGTGGATGCATTCATACCGCCGTCGATGGCCAGCAGAATGTCGAAGCCGCGGTGCTCTGCTTCTGCGCGGAGTTCCTGCACCTTGGCCAGACATTCCGGCATCATTTTCTGGTTGCCGAAGCCCGGCTCCACCGTCATCACCATAATCATGTCCAGATATTCCAGATACGGGAACAGCGCCGAAGCCGGGGTCGCCGGCTTGATGCTCAGACCTGCCTTGGCACCCAGGCTGCGGATCTCCTTCAGTGTTTCGATGACCTTCGCCGGGTCGTTCACGGCCTCCAGATGGAAGGTCACATAATCGCCGCCGGCCTGCACGAACTGTGCCGTATATTTCCACGGATCGACGATCATCAGATGTACGTCAAAGGGCAGTGCGCTGTACGGGCGGACTGCCTTGACGACCGGCAGACCCAGCGTGATGTTCGGCACAAACACACCGTCCATGACGTCAATGTGGATCATACCGGCACCGGCACGGTCCACGCGGGCAATTTCTTCTCCCAGGCGGGCAAAATCCGCCGACAGGATCGAGGGGGCAATTTTAATCATTGAACATCCGTCCTTTCGTCAACCAAAGGGTTCCGGCCGTCGGTCCGGCCGTTGCATTTCTCATTGTATTGTAACATAAAACCATGCGGAACGCAAGAAGCTCCGCACAAAAGCAAAAAGAGTCTGCCGCACCCGTCCGGGCACAGCAAACTCTCGTGCAAATCAGTTTTCAGCTTCAGCGGGTGCTTCGGAAGATTCCGTCTGCACCGGTGCGCCCGTCTCTGCGGGTGCGTCCGGTTCGGTCGTCGTTTCCGGCTTAGCTTCGGGCGTCTGCCTGAGGCGCAGCACGACCTTGGTAGATTCGCCGGACTCGGATCGCAGTTCCACGGTATGCCCCAGCAGATGGCAGTAGGAGCGCACCAGATACAGCCCCATGCCTGCACGGCACGGCATTTCAGCGTCTGCCGACACTCCCCGCCCGAACGCTCTGGCCACATCGACCGGCGTCATCCCGCAGGGGTTCTCAATGGTCAGTTCCGCCATGCCGTTGTTTTCCAGTACCGCTACTTTGATGGTACCGTTCTCCGGAGTGTGCTGTATGGCATTGTCCATCAGTTCCGTCAGGATCCGGGACAGCAGCACCGGGTCGGTCTGCACCTTCATGCGCTGTACATTCCGTTCCACATGAATGCTCCGGTGCTGAATGGCCGGAACGGCCTGCAGCAGCATCCCGTTGACCAGCCGGTCCAGTGCCGCGGAACGGACGTACCGCATATCGTATTCCACAGTATAGTCTTCGCTGCAATCCATGGCCTGACGGATGTCCTCCGTCATTCCCCGCAGGTTGTGCGCCAGCTTCCGCAGAGGGTAATAGTTTTCGTTTTCTTTCGCCAGCTGACCGGTGCGCAGATCTGCCTCCGCCAGCAGTTCCCGCATTTTGCCGTACCATTCGTGCATAAACAGGTCGTTGGTCCGCTGGACGTTGGTACGGCAAGCCTGCTGTGCCGATGCGGCGACCGTCAGCCGTTCCAGTCCGTCCTCGGCCGTGTCAAACGTCTCTTCTTCCGTTTCCAGCACACTCTGCAGCCGCAGGATCTGCTCCTCCAGCGCCCGGTTGCGGCATTTGCAGTCGCTCACAGACCGCACGATGGACAGCACCGCCAGCACCGTACAGACGGCACATACCACCATCACCGGCCACACCGGCGCAAAAATCACGGCCACCCACGGCAGTACACCTGCCACAGCGGCAAGCACCAGACCGGAAATGGAAAAGGTCTTGTTCCGATTCATAAAAACGCTCCTTTCGGCGTTGGGCCTGCCGCAGCACGGCAAAGTCCCTGTTCTTTTTATTATAATACAAAAGCCGATGTCCGTCAAACGGAAATCGGCTTTTGCAGAGCGTTTTTGTAAAATAATTTCGGAAATTACGCAAATACCGTTTCGATGCGGCGGTCTGCCCCTTCCGGCGAATAGCTGAACCGGTCCATATGATCCCCGGTGAAGAAATACTCCGGCGGCTTCGGATCGTATTCATCGGTAAAGGTGTCGATGATGATCAGCTTGATCTTCATTTTATCCGGCAGGATGCTTTTGATGTAGACGCTGGCCTGCTGACCGGGCCGCACGCCCTCTCTTGGTTCAGCCAGCCCCGCCAGATTGGGCGCCAGTTCCACAAAAATGCCATAGCTCTCCACCGAGCGCACAATGCCCGCCACCGTTTCCCCCGGAGCCACCCGACCGGCATTTTCCTGCCATGTCCCCAGCAGTTCCTTGTGGCTGAGGCAGATGCGCCCCTCGCTGTCCTTGGCGCGGATGACCGCCCGGATGTCCATGCCCGGCTGAAACCGCTCCCGCGGATGGTCGATGCGGGATACGGAAATCGCATCAATCGGCAGCAGGCTGGGAATGCCGCATCCGATGTCCGCAAACGCCCCGAACGGCTCCAGATGGGTAATACGGGCGTCGATCACATCGCCGGGACGCAGACGGCTCAACCCCTCCCGGCGGCATTCCTCCTGCGCCTCCCGGCGGGACAGCAGTGCCGTGGTACGGCCGTCCCGGACGGTAAAGCCCGTAATGTAAAAGCAGACCGGCTTGTTGACCCGCGAAATGATGGCGATGTCCTTCACGGTGCCCTCCGCAATGCCCAACGCACCCTCCGTCCGCGGGATGATGCCCCGCATACACCCCAGATCGACGATCAGGTTGTGCGCACTGTCACACACGATGGCCCGGCCCTCCAGCAGCTGATGCTGCTTGTGAGCCTCTGTCAATGCGGCCGGGGAACGCATGGCCGCCCGGTTTTCCGCGGTATGAATCCGCCGGCCTTCGGGTTTGTATTCTTTCAATTTGCATTCTTCCTTTCCTTCCAGCGTTCAGGTTGCTTCATCCTATGTGGAAGGACGGAAAAATATGCCTGTATCATTCCACTGCAATGGCGCGGGCCAGCACCGTGGAATAAATCACCGTTTCCGTCACCGGCTTGCCGAAGCAATCCAGCAGTGCCCGGCGATACAGGCGCAGCTGCTGTCCGTAGCGTCGGATCAGTTCTTCCTCCGACTGTACCCGGTCGGTTTTGAAGTCAATGAGGGTCAGCCCGTCGTCTGCCTCCAGCACGCAGTCCGCCACACCCTGCAGCACCACCATGGCACTGCGGTCCGTCACAGAGGGATCATACTCCCACGCGGGATATTCGAGGAAGAAGCGCACCTCCCGGTGTACCCGCTCCGATTGCAGGATCCGCTGTCCCAGGTCGCTCCGGAACAGCGCCGCTGCCTGCTTCAGCGACACGACCGCCGCCTGCTCCTGCGTCAGAAAGCCCCGTTCTGCCAGCCGTTCCAGTTCCCGACGGGGATCTTCCGCTGCCGCGTGATAATCGGCAAACTGCAGGAAGGTATGCATCGCCGTACCGCGCTCCGCCGGGGTCATGCCTGCCTGCGACAGAAATGCCGGACGTGCCGTCGTCGCAAAGGCCGTCTCCTGCGCCGCTTCAGCCAATGCCGAAATGCCCGCCTTGACCGGCACCCGGCTCAGTCCGTCCGAGGGCAGCGGGGCCAGCCGCTGCTGCAATTGCTGCAGCAGGCATGCATCCGCTTCCGGCAATGCACCCGCCTCCTCCGCAACGATCTCCGGCGGTGCAGATTGCTGACGCACGACGTTCAGACGGCCCGGCTCCGTCAGGATCTCCAGTTCGGCTGCGCCGCTCATCGTCCGCAGCAATCCGCTGTCGGGATGGCGCAGCAGCCCCAGAATCAGCCATTCTGCAAAGGAATCTGCCTTCCGCACCGCCGATGCCGGCACCTGTGCCCCGGTCCGCAGTTGTGCCGCCAGCCCCGCAATTTCCTTTTCGGGATCTTTCAGGGTGCAGGTCATATACAGATGCTCCCGCGCACGGGTCAATGCCACATACAGCACCCGCATCTGCTCGGACAGTTCGTTGCGTTCCACTTCCTGCCGGACCGCATCGTAGGCCACCGTATGATATTTGGCGCCGGTGACGGGATCCCGGCGCCGCAATGCCGCGCCCAGTTCCGGATGCAGGAGCAGATCGCCCATCAGATTCTGGCGGTTGAACTGCCGCCCGCAATCCGCCACGAACACATAGGGGAATTCCAGTCCCTTGGAGCGATGGATGGTCATCACCCGCACCACATTGGCCTGTTCCGCCGGTGCCGCGCCGTTGAAGTCACCCTGCTGTTCCTGCAGGCGGTCAATGTAGCGGATAAAGCCCGACAATCCGCGGTAGCCGGCTTTTTCATATGTCCCGGCATATTCCGCCAGCAAACGCAGGTTGGCCAGCCGCACCTCGCCGTCCGGCATGGCCAGCGTCAGGGATTCCAGCCGTTTTTCCGTGAAAATGCGCTGAATGAGTGCACGGGTATCGCCGGAGGCCGCACACCGCCGCCAGTGCGCCAGTTCTTCCAGAAAGACCCGCAGTTTTTCGTTTTCTTCTGCGGCGGCCTTGACCGCCTCGTACAGCGGCCGCTTGGGTGCCGCCAGCCGCACCTGCGCCAGTTCATCCGGTGTAAAGCCGTACAATGGCGCACACATCACCGCCAGCAGCGGCACATCCTGCGCCGGGTTGTCAATGATCCGCAGCAGCGCCAGCAGGAACATGATTTCCCGCTGTCCGAAAAAGCCGTTCTGCACATCACCGCTGCAGGGAATGCCGCTGCGGCGGAATTCATCCAGATAGGCCTCTGCGTGACCGGCCGCGCTCCGCAGCAGCACGCAGAAATCCCGGTACTGCACCGGGCGGTAATCGCTGCCGTCCTTCACCAGCACCCCGGCCTCCATGGCATTGCGGATCTCCCCGGCGATCCAGCGGGCTTCGGGATGCACCTCCGCATCCCCGGAGGCATCCAGCACCGCAAACGTCACCTCAGGCCGGTCAGTCGGATCGTATGCCGCCTGCGGCACCAGTTCCTCGCTGTGGTCGTAGGTCACTTCGCCGACGTGCTCGCTCATCAGCTGGCGGAACAGGAAATTGCAGATGGACGTCACCCCGGCACGGCTCCGGAAATTCCGCCCCAGCAGCACCGTCGCCGGGAACTTCGGATACCCCGGACTGTACAGCGTGTAGTCCTGCCGCCGCCGGATGAACAGCTCCGGGCTGGCCTGACGGAACCGATAAATGCTCTGCTTGACATCGCCCACCAAAAACAGGTTTTCCTCATTGCGTGAAATGGCGCGGAAAATCATGTCCTGCGTGTAGTTGGTGTCCTGATATTCGTCCACCATGACCTCGTCGTAGTCCGCGCGCAGTTCCTCGGCCAGCGCGGTGGGACGCATACCGTCGTCCGTTTCCTCGACCAACAGCTGCAATGCACCGTGTTCCAGATCGCCGAAGTCCACGATGTTCTTCTCTTTTTTCAGCGCATCCAGCCGGTCGCTGTATTCCGTGACCAGCCGGTTGAGCGCCCGGATGACCGGATACTGCTTCCGCAGTTCAGCCCTTGCCGCTTCTTCGGGCTGATCGAAAATCTTCGTCAGTTCCTCGATCTGATCCTTGACGTCGCTGCGCATATTCTGCGCCTTCTCCTTGATAGCGGGATCCGCCTTTTTGGGCGATCCCAGCCGCATGGCGTTGTAGGTCTGAAGCAGGTGCGTCAGCGTGTCCCACTCGCCCTGTTCCGCCGCCTGATGGACCTTTGCCAGAAACGTCAGGTCTGCAATCAGGGCGGGCATATAGGCCTTGGCCACAGCCTCGTCCTGCCGGGCGGTACTCATCGCACCCTCAGCCAGCATCACGCAGTATTCTGCCGTTTCCCGTGCATAGCGGAACAGCACTTCACCCCACGGCGTATCACGCAAGGGGGCATCCTGCTCATACAGCGCCGCCCGCTCCCGCAGCCAGCGTGCCGGAAAGGGATGGCTGCGGATATATTCATACAGCCGGCGCACCGTTTCGCCCAGCCGCCGGTCGCCCCGGTCGTCGGAAAACAGATCCACCAGTTCCGCCATCCCCGGTTCGGGATCAATGCGGAATTGGCGGTACATGTCCTCGCTGACCTCGTCCATCACCCGGCCGGACAGCGTCAGCATTTCGTCCTCCGTTGCCACACGGAAGGTCGGCGACAGCCCCAGCCGGTGAAAATGATTCCGCATCAGGTCGCTGCAAAAGCTGTGTACCGTGGAAATGTGTGCCTGATCCAGCAGCAGACGCTGACGCAGCAGGCGCCGGTCACCGGGATTTTTCTCCAGCAATGCACTCAGCTTGTCGCCGATGCGCTGTTTCATTTCGGCAGCGGCCGCCTTGGTAAAGGTCACAATCAGCAGGCGGTCCGCATCCACCGGATGCACCGGGTCGGTGAGCATCCGGATGACCCGCTCCGAAAGTACCGCCGTTTTACCGGAGCCTGCCGCCGCCGAAACGAGCAGCGTACCGCCGCGCGCCTCGATGGCAGATTCCTGTTCGGGGGTCCATTTTACATTACTCATTGCATTTCCTCCTTGGCCATCTGCCGGAATGCCTTCCCGGCCGTACATTTTTCCATCGGCTGGACCGGGTCCTTCTTCTCCCGCCCGCACACCGATGCAAAGCTGCACCATTCGCAGATCTCACCCAGCGGTGCGGCAGGGATCTCGCCCGCACGCAGGTGCGATGCCATTTTGCCGATGAGCGTCTTCATATGCCGGGTCAGCACACCGAATTGTTCCATCGTATACAGCGACGAGCGGGCATCCGGCGTACCGTCCCGCTTGCGCCGCACGGGAATGTATACCCCTCCGCCGTCGCGCTCCATCGCGCGGAGGATGCTGTCCTCATTCAGCACGATGCCGCTCATCTGCATGGCACCGTACCGCTTCTTTTCCAGTTCTTCCATCGTGTCGGTATGCTCCGCCGTGATGCGGGGCGAACGTGCCGGCAGATACAGCACACCGGCCGGCTGCATCGTTTTGCCCTGCCAGCCCTGTTCGGTGAGCGTCATCAGGTAAATGAGCATCTGCATATTGATGCCGTACAGCAGGTCCGACAATGCAAATTTCTTGTGACCCGTTTTATAGTCGATGATCCGGACGTATGTTTCGCCTTTTTCCTCCAGCAGATCCACCCGGTCGATCTGGCCGATGATTTCAATGGATGCACCGTCGGGCAGCGGGATGCGGATGGGGCGTACCTCCTGCCCCGGTCCGATGGTCAGCTCAAATGCCGCCGGTTCAAAGCGGCTCTGCGCCAGTTCGGCACCGATGTATTGCAGCAGCTGCACCGCCACCTCTTCAAACCGGCGGTACAACGCCAGAAACCGCTGTGTCTTGCCCTCAGCACCGCCCAGCCGTTCCTCCAGATATTTTTCCATCCACGCCCGCACTTTTTCCCGCAGCGTATCCGTGTCCTGCGTATGGATGGGGGTCTGCCGGTGCTCCGCCACTGCGTGTTCCAGCAGATAATGGATCAGCGTACCGTATTCCAGTGCGTCGATCTTTGCCGGGCGGCGCTCCCGTGCATCCATGCCGTAGCGGCAGAAATACTGGAACGGACACTGATAATAATTTTCCACGCGGGACGGCGACAGCCGCATCCGGCTGCCGAACAGTTCCTTGGCCATCTGGTCATCTTCAAAGGCAAAGGTGCGGCGGATGGCCGTCCGGTCCACCGCCTCCAGGATCTCCGCCCCCGCCGACGACGCAAAATATGCCCGGTATGCCGCCTGCTCGGCCGTCATTTCATTGTAGGTCCGGGTCAGCCGGTCAAATGCTTCCTCCGTCGTTTCCGGCAGCGCCTGACGGCGGCTGCAGGAAACCGGTACCGCACCGCAGATCCGCTTGACCTCCGACACCAGTTCAGACGGCAGCGTACCCTCGCCGCCGGAGGATGTAGTGTACCACGACACGATCAGCCGCTGGGACGGGCTGCAAGCCGCCGTATAAGCCAGAAAGCGCTCCTCCACCGTCTGTTCCTCAGCGGGCTTGGCAATTTCGATGTCCTGCGTCACCAGCACCCGCCGCTCATTTTCCGTAAACAGGCCGCTGCTCCCCGCCGCCGCCGGGAACACACCCTGCACCGCCCCGGCCAGAAAGACCACCTTCGGGTTGGCCGGACGGGTCCGGTCAGCACCGCCCACCGTCACCTCATCCAGCGATTGGGGCAGTTCGCCCAGCTTCGCGGAACGGATGGCCATTTCCAGCAGACGAGCGTACCGCTTGCCGTCCAGTTCCTGCCGCAGTACCAGCGCCGTCTGGTCCAGCAGACCCATCAGCAGTTTCCACAGCCGCAGCTGCTCCTGCGCCGTGTCTGCGTCGCCGTCCCGGCTCCATGCCTCTGCCGCGCCGGTCAGATGGACGTCGGCCTGTGTATCGCGCAGAAATTCATACACGGCCTTGGCCATGTCTGCGCCGGTACCGCTCCGGGTACGGCTCCGCAGCGGTGCAAAAGCCGCCTGCACCTGCGCGCGCATGGCATTGATGCGCTCCAGCGCCGCCTGCTCCTCCTCGCCGAAGCGGTCGGTAAAGCCCTGCGGATTGCCCCGCCATTCATCGTTCCATGCATCCCGGTCCAGCCCCCACAGGAACACATAATTTTCCAGTTCCGCAATTTCATCCGTGTTCAACCCGAACAAGCCGGTTTTCAGACAGCGGAACACCGCATCGGAATCCATATTGCTGTTGACGGCCTCCAATGCCGCCAGCACATACGCCATCAGTGGCGCACCGGTCACATCGGCAGGCGTATCCATGAAATACGGGATGCCGGCCCGTTCCAATGCCCGGTCAAGAATACCGGCATAATCCTCCTCCCGGCGGACGATAACGGTAATGTCTTTCCAGCGACATCCTTCTTCCCGCACCATCCGGTGAATTTCCGCTGCGATCCACGCGGCTTCCTCGTATTTGTTGGCCGCCGCCGCCAGCGTGACGCTGCCATCTGCACAGGCGGTTACGGCATCCGACCGGAACAGGTGTTCTTCCATCGTTTTCAGTCCATCCGGTACAAACCGCCTGCCCGGCTGCAGCACCACCGACGGCGCAATCTTTCCTCCATGGCG
>JAFTRF010000205.1 GCA_017462405.1 Clostridia bacterium
AACGGTAACGCAGGTCTCCTGCGCGATCTTGCCGTTTTGGGTGTTGGCTTGACGCACAGTGGAATGGTCAAACAGCTCGTGCGTGCAGCCGCAGCAGCCGATGATTGTGAAATCGCTTTCCAGAATGCGATTGGCAAAATTGATCACTGCGGTACGGTATTTTTCCACACCGGTGACGCGATAGTATTCCAGGAGGCCTTCAAAGCAGGAGGTCATCTCGTAAGCTTTGGTCACGGGATACTGATACGGATACAGCTCATCCTGCAAGGCGAGTTCAAAAATATTCTCTACATCGGTACCGCCGTTTTCGACAATATAAGTAGCGAAATCAAAATAGCGCTGTTCGCCGGTGATGGTATACAGCCGCACAAACGGCTCCAGAATGGAGGAAGAGTTCAGGCCACGCCAGTTGCGGGTAGCGGAATTGATGGGCTTTTTGCCCTCCTCCTCGTCACCGATGTGTGCAATGATATAGTCGGCCTGTCCGCACATACTTTCGACGATCCGCTTTGAAAAAGCCGCATCCGTGCAGATCTCCAGAAAATACTGCATACCCAGCAGTACATATTTGCGGGACCACATATCCCAGCCATCGAACTCATGGTTGCGGCCGTAACTGCTGATGCGTCCGTCGGGATCCTGACTGTCGATCATGTCGGAGACCGTCTGCGTCAGCGTATCGTACAGTTCCTGATCACGGGTATATGCATAATTGAAACAGGCGCCGCGCATCATTTTACCCCAGTATTCGCCCTTCCAGCCGGCGTTGAAATCCGAATCTGCACGGAACTGCATCACGAAACGGTTCCACAGATCCGGCCGCAGCAGCTGGAACTCCTCGATATAACGGATCGCCCCTTCCACAAAACCGGTGTACTTGTAACGGTTCGCCTCATCCACAAAAAAGGTATCGGTTTTCAACCGGGGATAATTTGCGGTATTCGGCAGGTAAAACTGGTCTCTCATGCCTTTTCTCCTTTATCTTTTCCTTGTGCGTCAAGGTTTTTTCCAGCTTGCAGTTATTCTTTGCAGATACATGGCGTCCAGATCCATGCGATCCGCTTTCAGGTTGCAGGTCCCTTTACGGATATAGATATCCCCTTTTTCGATCTTACTTCCCTTGCCGCAGGTCTCCTTAATGACGTACGGCTGGTTGGTGTTTTCCGCCGAGACCTTGATGTATGCGACCCAACAGTCCTCATAACGGAACATCTCGGACTCGATACATACAAATGGCTCGATCGTCTGGCTGATATATGCATCCAGCGTATCCACCGGAATATAGGTCTGCGGGGCGATCCCGACGACCTGCCGGGTCTTGTCCTCCACACCGAAGATGATGTACCGGTCCTGTCCGGACAGCAGGTTGGCAAATGCGGCAATGTCTTTGGGGAAATCGCTGGCGTGCAGCTTTTCATAAAAATCACGCTTATAGTCCACACGCATGGTTTCAGCACGGTTGCGGATCAGTTCTTCGACCGCTTTCCGATTGGCCTCCATATTTGTTGTCACCTGTCCGGCTCACCTCCTTCGGTATTCTGTTCCAACCATACCACATCCGGCTTCTTTTTGCAATGCCCGGCCGCAAAAAATCGCAGCCGGGCATTTTTAAAATTCAGTAATCAGTCAAATTCATCAATGGTTTCGTTAACGGTCTGCACCCACTGCGTCAGGTTGTCGACATTGCCGGACACCGTGCTGATATCCTTAAGAACAAACTCACA
>JAFTRF010000206.1 GCA_017462405.1 Clostridia bacterium
AAACGGATGTTGAAGGATGAAGGACGGATCATGGAGCATTTTGGCACACGGATTCCACGCGTACCGCCAGACCCGGCTTCCCCGGACGATCATTTCCGCTGCCACAGGATCCGGACGGCATTCAGCACGGCCAGCACCATCACACCGACATCGGCGAAAATGGCTAGCCCCATGTTGGCGAAGCCCAATGCACCCAGCAGCAGGCAGATGCCCTTGATGCCCAGTGCAAACACGATGTTTTCGTATACGATGGCCATGCAGGTGCGCGCCAGACGGATGGCTTCGGCGATTTTGCGGGGGTCATCGTCCATCAGCACCACATCGGCAGCTTCAATGGCGGCATCGGAGCCCATCGCGCCCATTGCGATGCCAATGTCGGCGCGGGACAGCACCGGTGCGTCGTTGATGCCGTCGCCCACAAAGGCCAGCTTGCGGCCGGGCTGGGCAAGCAGTTCCTCGACCCGGTCCACCTTGTCGCCGGGCAGCAGACGCGCATAATATGCATCCAGTCCCAGCGCGGCGGCGATTTCTCCGGCGGCGGCCGGGCGGTCGCCGGTCAGCATCACGGTACGGCGGACACCGGCGCGCTTCAGCATGGCGATGGCCTCGGCGGACTGGGGCTTGACCTCGTCCGCAATGAGGATGGCACCGGCATAGACTCCGGCGGCGGCCACATGAACCACCGTTCCCGCCGATTCACAGGGCGGTGCGGTGATGCCATGCTGTTCCAGCAGCGCAGCGCTGCCAACCAGTACTGGTGTATCATCCACCAGCGCAGAGACACCGAATCCGCTGATTTCCTGAATGTCCCGGACACGGCTGCGGTCCGGTTCCTGCCCGCAGGCGGCGCGCAGACTCTTGCTGATGGGATGCGACGATGCACATTCCGCCAGCGCAGCCAGTTCCAGCAGCCCGGCGGCGGGGCGGGTGTTGTTTTTCACGGTCTGTACCCGGAACACACCTTGGGTGAGGGTGCCGGTCTTGTCAAAGACAACCCGGTCAACGGAGGCCAGCGCCTCCAGATAATTGGAACCCTTGACGAGGATGCCGCGGGCGCCGGCGGCGCCGATCCCGGCAAAAAAACTCAGCGGAATGCTGATGACCAGCGCACAGGGACAGCTGATGACCAGAAAAGTCAGCGCGCGGTAGACCCACATGCCCCATGCGGCGGTCTGTCCCATCAGCAGGGCCACCAGCGGCGGCAGAACAGCCAACGCCAGCGCGCCGATGCATACGGCGGGGGTATACACCCGTGCAAAGCGGGAGATAAAGGCTTCCGAGCGGGATTTCCGGGAACTGGCGTTTTCCACCAGATCCAGAATGCGCGCCACGGTGGATTCCGCATAGGGGCGGGTAGTTTCCACCGTCAGCACACCGGTCATATTGATGCATCCGCTCAGGACAGTGTCGCCGGGGCGCACCTCCTCCGGGCGGCTCTCGCCGGTCAGCGCGGCGGAGTTCAGGACCGATTCGCCCTCCAGCACGATGCCGTCCAGCGGTACGCGCTCACCGGGCTGGATCAGGATCCGGCTGCCCGGTGCGACTTCCTCCGGATCGGTTTCGACCGGAAGCCCGTCGATCAGCAGATTGGCGCTGTCCGGGCGGATGTCCATCAGCTGGGCAATGCTGCGGCGGCTTTTGCCGACGGCATAACTCTGGAACAGCTCACCGATCTGGTAAAACAGCATAACCGCCACACCCTCGGTATATTCGCCGGTCCCGGACAGCCCCAGCGCCATGGCGCCGACGGTCGCTGCTGCCATCAGGAAGTTTTCGTCAAATACCTGCCCGTTGAAAATGCCGATGGCGGCACTCCACAGGATGTCGTACCCGATGAGCAGATACGGCACCATGTACAGCGCAAAACGCACCCAGCCCCCGGCGGGGACGAAATGCAGGACGATCATCATCGCAGCGGACAGCAGGATCCGCGTCAGCATTTTTTTCTGTTTCCGGGTCATGATGCGCTCCTTATTTCAGGAAAATCTCGCCGTCATGCACTGCGCGGCGGCAGTTTTTGACCACCTGCGCCATCACGGCGGCCGGGTCAGCCCCGTCGGCGAATTCCACGGTGAGTTTCTGCGTCATGAAGTTCACGACAGCGGAGGCCACGCCCTTCGTTTTGGCGGCGGCGGCTTCCATTTTGTTGGCGCAGTTGGCGCAATCGACTTCGATGGCATAGGTCTTTTTCATTGGAGATACCCCTTTCAGATGATAAAAATTTTGGATTAAACGATTAAGCAACCGTTTAATTGTAGTATAGCACAGGCGCGATGTATTGTCAAGGGGGACGGAGAATTTTTTGTAGTCACGGGCGCGCCGGCCTTGCGGATGGTCTGGAAAACGGGTCTGCCGGTAGGGGCGGCAACCTGCCGCCCGGTATCTATGCGTACAAACACTTTCCGGCATGACAACAAAAATTCCCCGGAACCGCGAAGGCTCCGGGGAGAAATATATCAGCGACGCAGGGGAACGATGCAAATATCAGCTTACAGCTTCATGGCGACATCCCATGCCTGCCAGATGACGGTGCGCAGATTGCCCACGGAGGCGTCATCGCCGATGACATGGATGTTCTTGCCCTTGGCAACCAGCGGGTTGGGGCGATAACCGGTCGACAGGATCACGCTGTCGGCGGGAATCTTGAACAGCTTGCCGTCCTTGTTGACCACGGACACGCCGTCGTTGTGGACCATGTTCAGGCGGGTCTCCAGATGGACGGCCACCTTGTTGGCATTGAAGAAGTCACGCAGATAGCTGGAGTTGGCCAGACATACGCCCTTCATGGCAATCAGGTCATCCTTCATTTCCACGATGGTGGGCGTCTTGCCCTGCAGATACAGGTCGTACGCAATTTCGCAGCCGGTCAGACCGCCGCCCACGATGACCACGTTCTCGCCCACCGTCTCCTTGCCCAGCAGGAAGTCGATGGCCTGAATGCCGCGCTCGATGCCCTTCACCGGGATGCGGTTGGCCACGGCACCGGTCGCGATGATGACCTCGTCGGCGCCCAGAGCAGCCACGTCGGTCACTTCGGTGTTCATGTGGATGTCGATGTTGTATTTCTGTACCTCACGCTCGTACCATGCGATCAGGGCGCGGTCCTTCTCCTTGAAGGAGGGCGCCGCCGCTGCGATGAATACACCGCCCAGCTTGTCGCTCTTTTCGTAGAGGGAAACGGTGTGACCGCGCTTGGCGCAGACCAGTGCGGCTTCCA
>JAFTRF010000207.1 GCA_017462405.1 Clostridia bacterium
CATGACCACCAGTCTGGATGGTAAAGTCACGGGCGAACATCTGAGCCGGGCAAACCATAGCCCGGCCAGCGAAGTCTACTACGAATACAACCGCAGCCTCAAAGCCGATGGCTTTATCTGCGGACGAGTCACCATGGAGGGCAGCTTCACCGGCGGCTGGTACCCTGATCTGAACCGCTACCCGGCGGTGCAGCATGATCCGGGTTCGCCGGCAGATTTCATCGTAGACGATTTGTCCGGCTTCTATGCCGTCGCCTTTGATTCCCGCGGACGGCTGGGCTGGCAAAGCAACCGCATCATTGACCCGGACGGCGATCCCGGCTATGACCATGCGCAGATCATCGAAGTGCTGACCGAACAGGTCGATCCGCGTTATCTGGGCTACCTGCAAGCCCTGAAGATCCCCTATATTTTTGCAGGAGAAACCGAGATCAATGTGGAATTTGCGCTGTGCAAGCTGAAGCATCTGCTCGGCATCAACTGCTTGCTTCTGGAGGGCGGCAGCATCCTCAACGGCGCATTTCAGCGGGCCGGGGTCATCGACGAACTGAGTCTGGTGGTGGATCCGGTCATCGGCGGCGAAGGCAAGCCCCTTTGCATGGACAGCCGCGTGGAGGAATACCGGCTGGTGGACTTGAAAAATTACGACGGCATCCTCTGGATGCATTACAGGAGGAATAACAATGCGTAAAAATTTCGGAGCAAAACCCTTGTGTTACCCCATGCCGGTGTTCATCATCGGCACCTACAACGCGGACGGCACCCCCAATGCCATGAATGCAGCTTGGGGCGGCATCAGTGAGGAGACGGAAATCACCATCTGCGTGGATTCCTCTCACAAGACCGCCGAAAACCTGCTGGCACGCAAGGCATTCACGGTGTCCATGGCGACCGCACAGCAGCTGACCGCCTGCGACTATGTGGGCATCGTGTCCGGCAATAAGGTCCCGGACAAATTCGCCAAGGCCGGGTTCCATGCCACCTGCTCGGAGTTTGTGGATGCACCCCTCATTGACGAGCTGCCCATGGCGATGGAGTGCGAAGTGATTTCGTATGATACAGACTCCTGCCGGTTGGTCGGCCGCATCGTCAACGTCAGCGCCGATGCATCCGTGCTGGGTGAAAACGGCAAAATTGACGTGCGGAAGCTGTCCCCCATCACTTACGATGCCATGAATCATCAATATCTGGTGCTGGGCGAGAAAGTCGGGCAGGCGTTCCATGACGGGTTGGTACTGCGGTAAAAAGCAGATCATCATGATAAAAAGGGAGAGGCTCCGTTGAGTCTCTCCCTTTTGCTATATGCAGTTCCGGATTTATTTTGCGCTGACTTCGTCCATCAGCATTTCGATCATGCGCTCTACGCCGGAATCGCAGATGATTTTTTCGATGCAGTCCATCCGGATGTATGCCGTTCCATCCGGATGACCGTCCTCGGACAATTTCTCCATGCAGAGGAAATCGTCGTCTTCATGGATAGACAAAATACGCCCGGTTACATTTTCGCCGTCTTCCAGAAATACCGAGGTAATGTATTTCTGCATTGCGTGGTTCAGAAATTGTACCAGCAGCGGCTCCCCGGAACAATCAAAGGCCCTTACGGGCTGCTGCTGCAAGGCAAACAGCCTGACGATCCGCTTGGTGTATGCGTCATCCACATCCACACGGTTCACCGATTCCACCGGAATCAGATAGAAACCGTCATCGTAGCCACGGGTCGAGATGGTCTGGAACAGGATGAAATCATCGTCTTCACACAGATAACGGCACACATGAAATTGTCCGTCCGCTTCCGTGTCATCATACACGGACATAAACTGTCCAACAAAGAATTTGTCTTCAAACATGATGATTGTTACTCCTTTTCCTTGGGATATTCCAGCC
>JAFTRF010000208.1 GCA_017462405.1 Clostridia bacterium
ACACTATCTAGTATCTCCTGGGCCTGTGCGAACGCAGGCTGGGCAATGAAGCGGCCGCCGCCGCCCATCTCACCCGCGCGGCCATCGGCGACGAAGAGCCTGCCAGCGCCATGTATTACAACGACCAGCCGGCGGAAATGATCCTCTATCAGGGGCTGGCCGCCCGCGCCCGGCTGCACAAGCTGATCGCTTACGGCGAAAAGCACTATTACGACCATGTCACGATCGACTACTTCGCCGTCTCCCTGCCGGATCTGCAGCTTTTTGACGAAGACCTGACCCTCCGGAACCGCGCACACTGCGAATACCTGATTGCATTGGGCAGCATCGGTCTGGGCGACAAGGTCCGTGCCGAAAAATGCTTTGCCGCCGCGCAGACCATTGATTGTGCGCATCAGGGCGTCATCCTGCATCGGATGCTGCTGTAATCGCGGCATTCTGCAAGACGTGAGGCTGTGTGGGCAAACAACAACACAAGGAGCAAGACGATATGAACTGGCTGAATGCATTTGAACTGATGTGTTATCTGATCGTGGGGATCCTGCTGGCGGATCTGATCCGACACAAGGACTACCACGCACTGTTCACCTTCGGAGCGGCCGCATTGGTGGGCTTTTTCATGGAACTGGCCGCAGTAGCCGTCACCGATATTTATTGCTACAGTCCGGACTTCTGGCTGAATCTGGGCAAGGTGCCGAAGCAGTTTCCGCTGTTTGGCGGCCTGATGTGGGGCGGACTTACGGTGTGTGGCATCCGGCTGGCGGAAAAATTCCGCTTCGGCAAGTGGATGACGGCGTTTACCGCCGGTATGTGTATCGTCACCATGGATATCCTGCTGGATGTGGTGGCCATCCGGCTGGACGGCGGCTTCTGGACATGGCTGGGACAGCCCATCCATACCGAAATCACGCAAAGTACCTTCCTGAGCGTCATATGGGTCAATTTTTTGGGCTATATGATTGAAACCCCCACCGTGGTGCTGCTGACACAGCTGAAAAATGAGCGGGTGAAACCTCATGAATCCGGCAAACAGACCGTCGGGATGCTGCTCATTGCGCTGGGGGCCATCGTGGTCACTGCGGCTGGAAGCCTTGCGGCCTTGGGGCTGAATGCGCTGACCGACGATTGGTTCTCCTGTATTGCTTTTGTCCTGCTTTGGGGATATATGGTGGTAGCCATCGTCCGGCAGGCAGTCCGTCAAAAGCTGCGTCCCGCGCCGCTGAAAAAATGGAACGTAGCCACAGTGATTTTCTGGCTGGCAATGTATGCGTATTGTATCATCGCGGTGGCGGTGTTGGGGCTGGCGCAGGAACTGCCGTGGTTCCTTGCGATGGGTCTGCTGTTTGCCGGAGCTACAATGTATGCTTCCGTCAGCGAGCCAACCGCTTCGTCTGAAAACCACTGAGATGCCGGATCGTTCACAGGGCGGACAGAACAGATGTACCCTTGAACTGTTGATATACAACATACAAAAAATCCCAGAGGATGCGCCGTGACCGGAGAAATCCTCTGGGATTTATTTTGTCATGGATCCATCCGGTGGTTTGCCGGACGTTGCAGGGCATCACACGACCAGAAAACGGTTCCGGTCAAAGGTGATTATTCCTCAAACGGCTGATCGTGAAGGGTCAGCGTGGACAGCTCGACGGGCAGGAAGAAGCACAGTCCGTGTGCAGCGGTGCCGATGCCCGCCTTTTCCTTGACGGCCTCTACGATCTTGATGGCTACATCCTTTTCCACAACACTGAGCACCACTTCTTTTTCGGTGTCGATGGTGATGCCGAGAATCGTCTTGGGCTTGGCCACGGAGCCGCGCGCGTTGATGATGGTGGCGCCGGTGGAACCCAGCGCACGTGCAATGGCCACTACCTCAGCGGAAAAGCCTGCGTTGACGATGATATACAATGCTTTTAACTCTTTCATCGGAATGCTCCCTTCTTAAAAGGCCAGCCCCTCGACCGCAATGCTGAACGCAATGCCGGTGTTGGGCTTGTTGAATTTATAGTCCGTATACAGGATCTCCATCAGCCGCTTCGCGTTTTCCGTTTTCAGCAGACAGGAAATCATCACCTTATTCTGTTCGGCTTCGAAGCCAAAGGCAGCGGCGATGGCGCTGGGACTCATGGAGCCGTGTGCGTACACGGTATCGATGCTGCGGGCACCGTGTTCACCGAGCAGTGCCAGAAATTTGCTCTTTTTCTTTTGATCGGCGATGAGTACGAAATATTGGATGCCGTTCAACTGTACATCATTCATTTGGATTTTCCTCGCTTTCAGCGGCATGTTCAGCAGCATCCAGCACAAAGCTTTCCAGATCCTCCAGGGATTCCTCCAGCATTCCGGCCTTTGCGTGCTGCAGACGGATGTTGTAGATGATGCCCAGCGCCTGAATGGCGATCAGTGGCGTCACCGAGATAAAGGAGATGATGCCGAATCCGTTGGTCAGTACGGACATGGCGCTGCCGTTGGCTTCGGCCACGGACTTGGCGATGCTGAGGGTCAGCGGCGTCAGAAATGCCGAGGTCAGCGCACCGCCGGTCACACCGCCGGAATCATATGCCAGTCCGACAAACAGCTTCGGGGTGAAAATCATCATGACCAGTGCAATGAGATACAGGGGAACGAGAAAATACAGAATATTGATCTCGGTCAGGATCTTGAGGATGGACAGCAGCGAAGCCACGCCGATGCCCAGCGCCAGCGTCATGCTGATGGACAGCTTTTTGATGTGACCGTTGGTCAGCTCCTCGATCTGGTCGCCCAGCACCGTAACGGCCGGTTCAGAGACGGTAATGGCTGCGCCGAGGATAAAACCCATCGGCAGCAGCATCCAGCGGAACCATTCGGGGCGGTCGGGCGCAAAGAACATCTGACCGATGTACTGGCCCACAAAACCGAAACCGTAGTCGATGCCCGACAGGAAAATCAGCAGGCCCAGATAAACCGGAATAACACCGAACATCAGCTTCAGGAATGTGCGGCGGGGAAGTTTCAGCAGGAACAGCAGGAACGGTACCGAAATCAGCACGATGGGCAGCACCGCCAGCATCACATCACCGAGGTTGCCGGTCAGGATCTCCGCAAGTCCCCGCTCCGTGGTCATGTCATACGCATTTTCCGGGGGCAGGGTGCCACCGTTGGCTGCTTTGGCAATGATACCGTACAGCAATACGGCGATGATGGGACCGACGGACGAAATGCCGATGATGCCCAGCGAATCGTCGTTGGTTTTGCTTTTGGAGAAGGTGGCGGAAATACCGAGACCCAGCGCCAGAATGAACGGTACCGAGACGTCACCCGTCGTAGCGCCGCTGCCGTCAAAGGCCAGCGCAATGAACTCGTTGGGTGCAAAAGCCACCAGTGCAAACGTCAGGATGTACAATACCGCAAACACCAGTTTGATGCTGATGTTTTTTACGATGCGCACCAAGGCAATGGCCACACCGATACCGATGCCTGTACCGGTGATCCAGATGAACAGGGTACTGTTGACCAGCGGCATGATGCCTCCGATCTGTTTGGCGAGGACAGACAGCGCAGGTTCTGCCACCGTGGCCAGCAAACCGAACACGAAGCCGAAAGTCAGCACAAAGGCCAGATTGCTGTATTGGGCGAAGGAGCCACCGACCATACGGCCGATGGGCAGGATGCTTGTTTCCAGACCCACCAGAAACATTGCCTGACCAAAGACCACGCAGATATAGCCGACCGCGATTTTCAGGTAGTCGGCCGGTGAACTCAGCGGCGCAATCAGCAGGCAGACTACGATGATGGCAGCAAGCGGAAGCGATGCGCAGAAGGTTTCCTTCACCGATTGAAGAAATTTTGACTTCATAAAATCCCCTTTCATTGAGCGGATGCACTGCACAGACCGACGGTACCTGCGGACGGCGGCAAAACATCCATATTTTATCATTATCATAACATAATGCGGAAGGTTTTTCAATGGACTTTTTTGCAAGGACAGATTGTTTGCAAAAATGTAACATTTTCCATGGAGACGACTCCATGTGCCGCAAAACGGCTGTCCATTCCGGAAGAAATGTCGGAAAATATGCCGCAGACTGCGTATTTCCGCGAAAAAAGGCCGGACGGAAACAAAACGGAAACATTTGTGTGCTATACTTACAGCAGATGCTTGCAGCAAGCAGAATTCAGCGATTCGGAGGAGAAAATAGGATGTTTAAGATTTTGGTTGTGGAGGACGAACGGGAACTGAACCGCACGGTATGCACCTTTTTGAATGGCAGCGGCTATGAGGCAACCGGTTGTCTCAGCGCAGAGGAGGCCTACGATGCCATGTACGGTACCGTGTTTGATCTGATCGTGTCGGACATCATGATGCCGGGAACAGACGGCTTTGAATTTGCACGTACGGTGCGTACGCTCAACGAGGACATCCCGATACTTTTTATGACCGCGCGGGACGACATTGCGTCCAAACAGCGTGGCTTTCGGATCGGGGTGGACGACTATATGGTCAAGCCCATTGATCTGGACGAACTGTTTCTGCGGATCGGCGCCCTGCTGCGCCGGGCAAAAATTGCATCCAGCCGCAAGCTGGAAATCGGCCGGTTTGCAATGGACGCCGATGAGCATACGGCTACGCTGGACGGCGAAGAAATCCCGCTGACCAACCGGGAATTCAACATCCTGTACAAGCTGCTGTCGTACCCCAAAAAGACCTTTACCCGCACACAGCTGATGGACGAATTCTGGGATGCCGGGTCGGAAACGGCACCGCGGGCAGTGGATGTGTATATGACCAAGCTTCGCAGCAAGCTGGCGAAATGTGAGGATTTCGAAATCAAAACCGTACATGGGCTGGGGTATAAGGTGGTGCTGAAATGAAAAATACCCTGCGGACCATCCGTAATTTTCTGGTATTTTTTCTGCTGATCGCTTTCGTGATCACCTGCTGTCTGATGCTGTTTACTTCCATGCTGCAGCGTGCCATCGGCCGGTCGTTCACCGAAGCGGAAATTACGGCCGCCGCCAAACTTACGATGGTCAATGTCGTGCTCATCAGCGCGGGCATGGCTGCCGCCGATTACCTGCGCCGGAAATTTACGGTGGAGCGTCCCGTCCGGAAAATCATCGAGGCCACCAACCGCATGATCGCGGGGGATTTCAATGTCCGGGTGGATCCGGTCGGCGCTTTTGCAGCCGACGAACGATTCAATGAGATCATCGGATGCATCAACCGGATGGCGGAGGAACTGTCCGGGGTGGAGACGCTGCGGACGGACTTTATTGCCAACGTGTCTCACGAGATGAAAACGCCACTGGCGGTCATCCGGAATTACGGCACATTGCTGCAGGCACCGGACCTGCCGGAGGAGCAGCGGATGGAGTATGCCAGAGGCGTGACCAATGCTTCCCGGCGGCTGGCAGAAATGGTGACGAACATTCTGAAACTGAACCGGCTGGAAAATCAGCAGATCTGGCCCCAGACCGCGGAGTTTGATCTGGGTGAACAGCTTTGCAGCTGTCTCCTGCAGTTTGAAAATGTATGGGAGCAGAAAAACATTGAGATCGAAACAGACATCGCCGATGGTGTACAGGTGCTGGCCGATGCGGAATTGCTGTCGCTGGTGTGGAATAACCTGTTTTCCAATGCATTCAAGTTTACAGAACCGGGCGGGACGGTGTCGGTGCGTCTGACTGCGACCGACCAGCACGCACTGGTGCAGGTACAGGATACCGGATGCGGCATGAATGCTGAGGTCGGAGCGCATATTTTCGAGAAATTTTATCAGGGCGACACCTCCCATGCAATTCAGGGCAACGGGCTGGGGCTTGCGCTGGTCAAGCGTGTTATTGACATCACACAGGGCGAAATCCGTGTGGAAAGTGCCGTCGGGAGCGGCTCGACTTTCACCGTGAAAATCCGCCGGGCATAAAATGAGAGGGAGAACAACCATGTCGGACAAAGAAAATGCTTTTCGCTACACATATTCTGCCGGACAGCAGGAAGAGATCCGGGCCATCCGGAAGAAATATATGCCTCCGGAAGAGGACAAGATGGCGCAGCTGCGGCGATTGGATGCCAGTGCGGAGTCGGCAGCATCCACCGCGGCCATTGTGACCGGCGTTGTCGGTGCATTGATTCTGGGAACGGGCATGAGCCTCATCATGACGGATTTTGGACGTATACTGGGTGCCTGGGGGGCGATGATTGCGGGCATTGTGACGGGTGTCCTCGGTATCGTGCTGATTTGTCTGGCATATCCGGTCTACAACCGCACGCTCCGGAAAGCACGCGCGCGTATCGCACCGGAGGTACTCCGGCTGACGGATGAATTACTGAAAT
>JAFTRF010000209.1 GCA_017462405.1 Clostridia bacterium
CATATGCGGTCATACGGCAGGCCCGGCAATGGCATGATGCAATGAATGCGTTGCCTGCGGCCGCCGCCGGAGCGACGCTTGGTGTTACCGCCGGGGCATTGTGCGGATGGTTATGGTTGGCATGGTACGACCGAAGGCATACCGCACCGCACCTCCGGAATGCTGCCGGAAAGGTTTCCGTAGGGCAGATCGCCTCGGTGGCGCTGCCCATCTGTGCAGGGGCGCTGATTGTTAATGTAGGGACCACGCTGGATGCGGTCATGATGCAGAATCGCCTCGGAAATCTGGGGGAGGAAGTGTTGCGCCGTTTGCTGGGAGCAGAAACGGCGGAAGAATTGCAACCTGCGGAATGGGTGCCGTTTCTGTACGGCAGTTTTACGATGGCGCAGAATCTGGCCATGCTGGTGCCTGCTTTCGCACAGGCGCTCGGAACCAGCGCTTTGCCTGCGGTGGCTTCCGCGGCGGCTGTAAAAGCATGGGACAAGGTGCGCGATCATGTGGAGGAAGTGCTGTTCTGGACCTCGTCCGTGGCTTTTCCGGCTGGCATCGGACTGGCGGTACTCTCCGGACCGGTATTGCAGTTTTTGTACCATGCCCGCCCGGCGGGGGCGGCGCTGGCAGCCCGTCCGCTGATGGTGTTGGGAATTGCGTCCATCGGGATGACCGTATCGGTCCCGGTCAACAGCATGCTGCAGGCGCTGGGACGGGAGAAAACGCCGCTGATTCTGCTGGTGGCCGGTGTGGCGGTCAAGGCGGCGGTCAATCAGCGGCTCATCGGTGATCCGTACTGGAACATGACCGGCGGCGCAATGGGGACGTTGCTGTGCTATGGGCTGGTCACGGTGCTGGGCCTGCTTCGCCTGAAGCAGTGTTGCCCGGTAAAGCCACATCTGTGGCGATGTATGTGGGCGCCGGCATGGAGCGCATTGCTGTGCGGTGGAACGGCATGGTACCTCAGCCGGAACTGCTCCGGCGGCTGGCAGGGCGTCTTTTTGCCCGTTGCCGCCGGCGGTGCGGTATATGTGCTGTCCATGCTGCTGTGCTGCGGCAAAAAAATCGGAAAATGGCTTGAAAAACGACGCCGCATCCGATAAAATAAATAGAAAAATCACGGATGAAAGTAGATGCCGAATCATGAATTTTACACCGAAAGACCGCTATGATATGGCGGATCTGCTGGAAATTATGAAAGTGCTCCGGGCACCGGACGGCTGCCCGTGGGATCGCGTGCAGACGCACGAATCCATCCGCCGGAACATGATCGAGGAGGCCTACGAAGCGGTGGATGCATTGGACCGCGCGCATACGGAGGATCTGAAGGAAGAACTGGGCGATGTGCTGATGCAGGTGGTGTTTCATGCCCGTATTGAGGAAGAACAGGGTTCCTTTGATTTTGGCGATGTGGTGGATGGTACCTGCAAAAAGCTGGTGTTCCGCCATCCGTTCGTTTTTAGCAATGCCGTCAAAGAGGACGCTGACCGGGCTGTAGCCGATTGGGAAGCACAGAAAAAAGTGGAAAAGGCGCAGAAGTCTCAGACGGACTCCATGCGTTCCGTGCCGTCCAGCTTTCCGGCGCTGATCCGCGGCAGCAAGCTGCAGGAAAAGGCGGCGCGCAGCGGTGTGGATTGGCCGGATGCCGCCCATGCACTGCGGGATGTACAGGCGCTGACAGCACAGCTGCAGCGCGCAGACCTGACTGCAGAGGAGCAGCATCGACTGTACGGCCGTCTGCTGTTTGCCGCAGCCGGTGCCGCACGTTTGTCCGGAACAGAGCCGGAGGCGGCGTTGAGCCACGCATCGGACGATTTTTTGAACTGCTTTGCCGTCTGCGAAGCGTCCGGAAATCTGACCTGTGGTACGCCGATGGATGTGCTGCAGACCAAGGGGTAAAAACGCAAAAAAGCGGGGAAATCCGGGGTTTTGCTTGACAATTCGTGTCCCGCTGTAGTATCATACTACAGGCACCCGATACGGGTGCCCACGAACAGAAAATTTGGAGGAATTTTTCCATGAATAAAGCCGAATTGATCGCAGTAGTGGCGGAACAGGCCAATCTGTCGAAAAAAGATGCCGACAAGGCCGTCAACGCTGTGTTTGATACGATTATTGCCCGTGTAGCCGCGGAAGAAAAGGTACAGCTGGTGGGCTTTGGTACGTTTGAAGTGCGCACCCGCTGCGAGCGCAAGGGTCGTGATCCCCGCTCCAACGAGGAAATCACCATTCCGGCCGGACGCATTCCCGCTTTCAAGGTGGGCAAGGCATTCAAGGCTGCCGTGAAGTGATGGGAGCGCAGAAATATGAGACTGGACAAATATCTGAAGGTGTCCCGCCTGATCAAGCGGCGCACCGTTGCCAATGAAGCCTGCGATGCCGGGCGTGTATCGGTCAATGGCAAGCCTGCCCGTGCATCGTATGATGTCAAGGTAGGGGATGTGCTGGAAATCGCACTGGGCGAGCGGGTGCTGCGCGCCCGCGTGACCGATGTGGCAGAGGTCGTCCGGAAGGAAAGCGCCGGGACGCTGTACGAAATTTTGCCGTAAGCATAAGCACATACTGCACCGCATACAAATGAATCAAGCCTCCGCGCGGAAGTGCCGATGCGGAGGCATTTTTTTGTTTGGGGGCGATATACCGTGGCAGAGGAAAAAGCGACCCACGGCATCATTCTGGAAAACCGTCAGCACCTGCACCTGTCCGGCATTACGGATGTGGGCGCATTTGA
>JAFTRF010000210.1 GCA_017462405.1 Clostridia bacterium
TCCCCGGCGGCGTACAGAACGCCGTCACATTCAGCTACGACGACGGCCAGGTCAGCGGCGACGAGCGACTGATGGCCCTGTTTCGAAAATATAATCTGAAAGGCACCTTTCACCTGAATAACTGGCTGGTGCCGGCCTCCTCACCGGAGCAGATTGAAGCACGATACCGTGGCTTTGAAGTTTCGGCTCATGGAAAGGAACACCACTCGCTGACCATTTTGCCGGAATCTTCGGTGATGGTGGAAATGCTGGAAAACCGGAAGCTACTGGAAAGCATCACCCATTATCCGGTCACCGGTATGTCTTACGCCAATGCCCGGTTCAGTACCCATCTTATGGATTTGCTGCGCCATCTGGGCTTTGTATATGCCCGCACCACCTGCAGTACCCACGACTTTAACCTGCCCGAGGATTTTATGGCCTGGCACCCCACCTGCCATCACCGGGATGGTCTGAAAGATGCCGAGCGTTTTGTGAAGGCCATCGACGGTTACTTTGCTGCTCCCCGTCTGCTGTACATCTGGGGTCACAGCCACGAGCTGCGTACCGAGGAAGATTGGGCCAAAATGGAACAGATCTGCGCCATGGTTTCCAACAACGACAAGGTGTGGTATGCCACTAATATGGAAATCTACAACTATGTAATGGCGCAGCGCAGCCTGGTTATTTCTGCCGATCAATCCTTCGCTTACAACCCGTCCCGGATTGACGTGTGGGTCGTCAAAGACAAGCAGCCACACTGCATCCCCGCCGGAGAAATTTATACGTTCTGAGGAGTACCCGCTATGTCCGTTTCCGATGGCTATACTCTGCCGTATTTTAACGGCACATTATGGGAAAATGTTGCACAGATGGTATCCCGCTATCCCCATGTAACGGCCTGCGAATTTATGGGTACCCGGATCAGCTATGCTCGTTTCGCCCGTCTGGTGAAGCAATGTGCTGCAGCCTTGCAGCGCAGCGGAATCCGGGCCGGAGACCGGGTAACCATTTGCCTGCCCAATTGTCCCCAGGCGGCGATCTTTTTTTACGCCTTAAATCTGGCGGGCGGTGTAGCGGCGATGGTTCATCCGCTGTACTCTCCGCAGGAGATTGCCGAAGGACTTCGCACTGCCAACAGACGGTTTGATGTAACGCTGGATCTGTTTTACGAAAAATTCGAATCCATTCACGACGATTTTCCCGAATTGCAGGTGCTGGTCACCGGCACCGACGATTTTCTTCCTCCCCTTACCCGGGTGGGCTATGCCTTAACCGAAGGAAGGACAATTCGAAAAATTCCGAAAGCCACACCGGTACTCCGCTGGAAAAGCTGGATGAAAACCGGAGCCGGACCTTTACCAGAATTTCCCCGGCGCCATGCAACGGATCCGGCAGTCATTCTGTATACTGGCGGCACCACTGGCACCGCAAAGGGTGCGGTGCTGTCCAACTTTAATCTGAATGCATTGGCGCTACAGATTCTGACCTCCAATCCCATGTTCCGGCCGGGCGACAAGATGCTGGCAATTCTGCCCCTGTTCCACGGATTTGGCTTGGGTATCGGTGTACATTCCATGTTTGCCAACGGCGGCTGCTGTGTACTGGTGCCTCGTTTTACCCCAGCCAGCTTTGCCCGGCTGCTGATCAAGACCAAGTGCAATTTTGTGGCCGGGGTGCCGTCGCTGTTTGAATCTATGCTGCATCAGCCGGTGCTGAAGCACGCTAATCTGAAACACATGAAAGACATTTTCTGCGGCGGCGACGTACTGCCTGCCGAGCTGAAGCTGAAAATAGACGCTTTTTTGACTGCCCATCGATCTCCGGTACACATTCGGGAAGGCTACGGTACCACCGAATGTTCCTCGGCCAGCTGCTTGACCCCTACAACTCAGGAAAAATCTGGTAGCATCGGTATTCCCTTACAGGATATGCATTATAAGATCGTGCGCCCCGGCACAGAAGATAAGGTGCCTGTGGGAACCAGCGGCGAGATCTGCATTGCCGGCCCTACTGTCATGCTGGGCTATCTGAATCAGCCGGAGGAAA
>JAFTRF010000211.1 GCA_017462405.1 Clostridia bacterium
GAATATCCGGCAGGGCCACACCAAACAATCCCATGCCCACGCCGGCTGCGCCGGACAGCAGTACATTGCCCCGACCAGCGGCATTGGCAGATTTGTGAAACGCCCGCAGGTGCTTTTTGTTTTCCTTTCGGTCCACATTGTATTGACGAATGATGTATTCCTGCTGCCGTTTCTCCCGATGCACCATCTTTTGAAGCGCACCGTCGCCCTTTTCGAACACTACCTGAAAAGCCTTTACAAAGGCCTTGTGTATGGTTTCCCGCAGGGCAGGCGGTATTTTTTCATCCAGCTTCCGATCCAGCGCAGACACCGCTGGCCGCTGGCCGTATTTTTCCAGGAACATTTCCTCCTGCTGCCAGACAGTCCTGTACTCCTTCTGCCATGGCGTTTCACGCTTTAGAATCCCCATTTGTATCCATAGCCCCAGACCGTGGTGATGTAAGTGGGATTCTGCACATTATCTTCGATTTTCAGCCGCAGACGGCGAATATTCACGTCCACGATCTTCAGCTCACCGAAATAGTCCCGTCCCCAGACCATATCCAGAATCTCTTCACGGGACAGAGCTTTGCCCGGATTTTCCATGAACACCTTCATGATGGAATACTCCACCTGGGTCAGCTTGATGCGTTCGCCGTTTTTCTCCAGCGTCCTGTTTCTGGTGTTCAGCAGGAACGGCGCCTGACGGATCTCGCCGGTCTGCACCGGCTCCTCACCGCCGGCACGGCGGAACAGCGCGTCCACACGGGCCGTCAGCTCCGCGGGGGAGAAGGGTTTGGTCACATAGTCGTCCGCGCCGGTCATCAGGCCGGTCACCTTGTCCATCTCCTGAGAGCGGGCCGTCAGCATGATGATGCCGATTTTTGTGTTGGTCACACGGATGCGGCGGCAAACCTCAAATCCGTCAATACCGGGCAGCATAATGTCCAGCAGCGCTACCTTGGTGTCCGGATGTTCCTTCAGTTTTTCCAGAGCCTCTTCGCCGCTTTCGGCCTCGATGACTTCATAGCCCGCACGGCGCAGATTGATCACAATAAAGCTGCGGATGCTGGATTCATCCTCCAAAACCAAAACTTTTTTCATGGCATTGTCCTTTCTCATCTCTTTGCGTCAGTTGTCGCCGTACATCCACTCTCTGGTGATCAGGTTGAATGCCTCGCGCACCTCGTCCTCCGCGATGCCCAAGTCCCATTCCGCATTGGGTTCCAGCAATTCAGCGGTATAAATCGTCTCTGCCTGACGGCTGAGAATAAACCGTCCGCTCCGCATGGCTTTCACATTGCGGTTGCTGCCGGTGATAGCGCTGATCCGCATAAACGGCAGAGCATTTTGCCCGTTCCGCAGGTAAAATGTAACCACCGCCTCGTCGGCGCTGACATTGCGGAAAACCGTGATTTGATTCCACCATGCCTCCGGCAGCAGAAGATACCAGCCGTCCTCCACATCGTGATAGGTGTTCAGCGCCGTAGAGGCATTCCCCTCCTCATCATAGCTGCGCCAAACCGTCCAGTAATATCCACTGTTTTCCTCTGCACTCCAGCCAGGCATTTCCACCGGGCAAGGCACTTCCGTTACGCCGTCGCTGTTGATGTCCGACGGATACAGAGAGCGGAACGGCGCAATCTCGCCGGAAACACCGGTCGCATCAGACAGCGCGATATTTGTCAATTCGCCGTTTCGCAGTGTCAGAATATCTGTCACCGCCCAGGCAGAATCCTCCACGCCGGTGACAAAGACCGCCGGAATTTTCTCCTGCAGCACACCCATCGTGATCCGGCCCTGCTGGCTCAGCTCCGCCATGGTGATGGAGATTCTGGCAGACACCCGGGGGACCAGACCACCGTCCTGCCAGCCATAATAATCTGCCACGCCGCCAGTCTCACCCTCGGCACGCAGAACAACGATCTCCTGCATGCGATCCTGATCCAAATCAGCCAGCGTATAACGCACATAGTTGGTGCGCATCAGCTCCACAGCCTCACTGCCCCGGAAGGTGTATACCACAAGGGCCTGCTGGTCAGCGGCGACACGCCAGCCAACGATCATTTCTGTGGTACCATCATTGTTCAGATCACTGTATGCGATACTGTAAATACCGGCACCGCTGCTTTCAATGGTAGTGCCCAGTTCATAAGAATTCTCTGTTGCATTGAAAATACAGATTTTCAGGGGTTTTTCATCGGAGGTGTTGCGGAAAAATGCCACTGCCTCCTCGCGGTCATCTCCATTCAGATCTTCCAGCTGCACCGGCTGGATGTTTCTGCCGGAAGTGGGTGCAGCGTATTCCGCTCCCTCCGCCAGAATCGCATTGATGCGGTTGTCCAGCTCCGTATATTCCGCCGGCAGCTTGGGCAGGCTGTACAGTTCCTGAGTCGAAAGCTCAAACTCACAGCCGCAGGTCAGCAGAGCCGTCAGGGCCAGCATACAAATCAGGATTGCTTTTTTCACGGTTCCGCCTCCCCTCTTTTTTCTGCCAAAAATACGCATAATTTAACTTATATATGATAGCACATCCCCCATCTTTTGTGTAGGCTTTTCCAAGGATTTTCCCTTTTTTAACGGTCTGTTCATTTTTGCTGTCAGCAAAAAACTCCCTCTTGAATTTCGTCCGTACTTCTTGTATAATACATAGGCACATCAATGATGCCGGTGTGATGGAATGGTAGACGTGACGGACTCAAAATCCGTTGGTGGCGACACCGTGTGGGTTCGAGTCC
>JAFTRF010000212.1 GCA_017462405.1 Clostridia bacterium
CCATGGGGCAGCGCTCCAGCCGCTTGCCCACCGTGTCCATGAAATCCTGACGGATGGCCTCTTTAATGATGATCACCGCGGTTTCAAAACCGGCTTCATGGGCATCGAACAGAGAGTAGTCCAGAATTGCCTCGCCGTGGCTGCCCACGGGATCGATTTGCTTCAGTCCGCCGTAGCGGCTGCCCATGTCGGCCGCCATGACCACGAGAACAGGCCTGCTTGTCATAAAAGCAACCTCCAAATTGTATTTTTTTCTGTATTATACGGAGTTTTGGCAAAAAACGCAAGAGGTAGTAGGGTGGAAATATAAATTGTTATTTACAGGATTAGCACTGCACTAAAATAGTGTGTCATTGCGAGGAGGGGCGAATGCCCCGACGTGGCAATCTCCTGGTACGATCTTGCCATATAGACGCACCGAAATTTACGATTTGGCTCTAAAAAGTTGGTTTTCATCCATCCAACTGCTCAAAAAAGTGCCACCTTTTTCCGGGAGATTGCCACGGCCCTTCGGGCCTCGCAATGACACGGTTATTGTAGCCGGGTGCGCCGTTTTACACTGCTAAACAACAACTTATCTTCCCATCACGCCGTCTTTGTAGATATCGGTGATCTGCACATCCCGGATCTGGTTATGCAGGTCAGTGCCTTCCACGTACACCTTCACATAATTTGGCGCGTGGCCGGTGTAGAAATCACCCTCCGGCTCCTCAAACAGCACGCTGTGCACGGTGCCAATGAGCCCCTCCCGATACTGCCGGCTCATTTCCTCCGCCACAGCAATGGCAGCGCGGCTGCGCTCCTCCTTCACCGCGTTGGGATGCTGCCCCGGCATTTTATCCGCAGGCGTGCCCGGACGGCGGGAATAGGGGAAAATATGCATATCCGCAAAGCCGCATTGACGGATAAATGCCAAACTTTGCGCGAACTCCTCCTCTGTTTCACCGGGGAAAGCCACGATCATATCCGTGGTAATGGCACAGCCGGGGAAAGCCTTTTTCAAAAGGTTCACACTTTCCAGATACCGGGCGGTATCATATTTGCGCTTCATGCGTTGCAGGACTGTATCGCAGCCGGACTGCATGGAAAGATGGAATTGAGGGCACAAATTGGGCAGATTCTTCATTTTTTCGCAGAATTCTTCCGTAATAATCCGGGGCTCCAGACTGCCAAGACGCACCCGACAATCCGGCACAGCCTTGCAAATGGCCTCGATCAGCACCCCGGGTTCCGGCTTTCCCGGCAGATCCACGCCCCAACTGGCGATCTCGATGCCGGTGATGACGATCTCCCGATAGCCCTGTGCCGCCAAAGCCCGGCATTGCTCCACCGCTACCTCCAGCGGTGCGGAGCGCACGGGGCCCCGGGTGTAAGGAATAATGCAGTAGGAGCAGAAATTGACGCAGCCATCCTGTACTTTGACCATAGCTCGTGTCCGTTTTTCCAATCCGCCGGCCGGAAGAATCTCAAAATCTCTTCGGCGCAGGGCATTGTCACAGCGCTCCCGGCGCACCCGGTCTGCGGCGGTGGCGATCATCATTTCCACAAACTCCAGCCGCCCGGCGCTGCCGCTCACCACGTCGACCTCCAGCTTTTTCGCCGCTTCCGGGTCATGCTGGCTGTAACAGCCGCAGACGCCGATGACCGCTGTGGGATGCTCCCGGCGGCAGCGGCGGATCACCGCACGGTTCTTCTTGTCAGCCACCGCTGTGACAGAACAGGTGTTGATGATGTAGCCGTCGCAGCTTTCTTCAAAGCCGCCGATCTCGTGCCCACGCTCCCGGAGCATTTGCTCCATGGCCTGGGTTTCGTATTGATTTGTCTTGCAGCCAAGGGTATAAAATGCAAATTTCATGTCAAATCCACCAATTTTGTCCAAGTAAATTTGTAATAATCATCCAATGCGTCAATTGAAATTTCACAAAAAGGTGCTATAATATTCGACATTGGAGAGAAGTGTTATGATTATTTTGCTTGTTTTTTCATTATACACGAAGTTGCGCGGTTTGTACAGCGCAGGGGGGCAAAATCCTTGAAGCAATTCGATATTGAATTACATTCCTTCGCTGACGTGCAGGATTTTGTGGAGGTCGCCAACGTGCAGCCCTTCCGCATTCTGGTGGGCAACGACCGTACCCGCGTCAACGCCAAAAGCTTTATGGGAATGTTCAGCCTCGATTTCAGCGAACCGGTTCATGTCCGCGCGGACTGTACGGATGAAGAATGTGTCCGGTTTAAGCTGGCTGCCGCCAGATTTCTGGCGAACTGAATTTCGGCTCTTGTAGCACCGTCCTGGGAATACTCGGGGCGGTTTCTTTTTGCCTAAATTGACATTTTATTGCGCAGATGATATGATATTGTAACTGTAATTGTTCGGAAGATAAATTGTTGTGGAGGCCCGTGTATGCAATTTCTTTTCTACTGTCTGTTCGTCGTGGGTATTGTGGCGGCGGATCAGATCACCAAACTGCTGGTGCTGCAGCACATCCCCCTGTACACGCAGGTAGAGGCCATCCCCGGCCTGTTCCATCTGACCTACGTGCAGAACACCGGCGCGGCGTTTTCCTCCTTTGAGGGCATGCGCTGGCTGTTTGTAGGCTTGTTCGCTGTGATGACTGTGCTGATTCTTGTGGAATATTTCAAAAAACGGATGCCCTTTACCACGCTGGAACGCTGGTGCATCGCTGCTATTTACGGCGGCGGATTGGGCAACGTCATCGACCGGGTTCGTCTGGGCTATGTTGTGGACATGATCGAAGTGGATTTTATTAACTTCCCTGTATTTAATGTAGCCGATTGCTTCATCACCTGCGGTTGCATCCTGCTGATCATCCACATGGCCTTTTTTAACAAGGAATTCTGGAAGGAAGAAACAAAATGACCCTCTTTGCCGATACCCCTTCCGAGCGGCTGGATGCGTTTCTGGCCCGGACGGTGGATGGACTGAGCCGCAGCGCCGCCCAAAAGCTCATTGAGGACGGCTGCGTAAAACGCAACGGCGGCCCGGCCAAAAAGAACGACAAACTGAATATGGGCGACGAAATCTCCCTGACCATCCCCGAGCCAAAAGAAGTGGACATCGTCGCCACTGAAATGCAGCTGGATATCGTGTATGAAGACGAGGATCTTCTGGTCATTAACAAGCCCAAGGGTCTGGTGGTTCATCCTGCCGCCGGGCATCAGGACGATACGCTGGTCAACGGTCTGCTGTACGCCTTGGGCGATGACCTATCCGGCATCAACGGCGAATTGCGTCCGGGCATCGTCCACCGCATCGACAAGGATACTTCGGGATTACTGGCGGTGGCAAAAAACGATCTGGCCCACACGTTCCTTGCCAGTCAGCTGAAGGATCACACCATGGCCAGAACTTATGAGGCCATCGTCTGCGGCTCTTTTCGCGAGGACAGCGGCACTGTGGACGCGCCCATCGGGCGGCATCCTTCCGACCGGAAGAAAATGTGTGTGATCCAGCGCAAGTCCAAGGAGGCG
>JAFTRF010000213.1 GCA_017462405.1 Clostridia bacterium
CAACCACGCAACCCTGGCCGGTCACACCTTCCAGCACGAACTGGCTGTGGCCCGCATCAACGACGCATTCGGTTCCATTGATGCCAACCAGGGCGATATGCTGCTGGGCTGGGACACCGACCAGTTCCCCACCAACGTATACGAGACGACCATGTGCATGCTGGAAGTCCTGCGTGCCGGCGGCTTCGTGACCGGCGGTCTGAACTTTGACGCCAAGACCCGCCGTGGTTCCTACACCCCCGAAGACATCGCCTATGCTTACATTGCCGGTATGGATGCCTTTGCACTGGGTCTGCGCCGCGCCGTCGCCATGATCGAGGACGGCCGTCTGGATGCATTTGTAGCCAACCGCTACGCCAGCTACACCGATGGCATCGGCAAGAAGATCGCTGACCGCACCACCTCGCTGGCCGAGTTGGAGCAGTATGCGCTGAACATGGGCGAAGTGTCCACCAACGGCAGCGGCCGTCAGGAATATCTGGAGCACATCGTCAACGGTATGCTCTTCCGCTGATTTCATGCGGTGAATTTGCAATTCATGCAGATGCCGTCCGCAGATCATGGATGCATTCCCGCAATTCATTTTATGCTTTGATGCTGTGCATCCGCTTTTCCGCGCCGACGTGCGCCATGAATTGACACCGCGTGTCATGAAATCGTCATTCCATTTGCGGCCCGCCGCTTCTGCGCGTCGGGCCGCAAATTGTAAGAAAGGAAGATCGACCGTATGAACATCCGCCAAGCACGGGAAAAGGCCACCGCCATCGTCGCCCCCATGACGGTAGAGGAAAAAGCCTCCCAGCTGATTTACAATGCGCCCGCCATCGAGCGGCTTGGCATCCACGAGCACAACTGGTGGAACGAGGCCCTGCATGGTGTTGCCCGCGCCGGTGTAGCCACGGTATTCCCCCAGTCCATCGGTCTGGCCGCTACCTTCAACGAAAATCTGGTATATCAGGTGGCCGACACCGTCTCCACCGAGGCTCGCGCCAAGTACAACAAAAGCGTACAGTTCGGTGACTACGACATTTACAAGGGTCTGACCTACTGGACCCCCAATATCAATATTTTCCGTGATCCCCGCTGGGGACGCGGGCAGGAAACGTTCGGTGAGGACCCGTGGCTGACCGCCAAAATGGGCACGCAGTTCGTCCACGGTCTGCAGGGCAGCGGCGAATTTCTGAAATCGGCCGCCTGCGCCAAGCACTTTGCCGTACACTCCGGTCCGGAGTCCCTGCGCCACACCTTCGACGCTGTGGTATCGGAGCAGGATCTGCAGGAGACGTACCTCCCCGCCTTCCGTGAGCTGGTCATGGAAGGCGTCATGGGTGTCATGGGTGCCTACAACCGTACCAACGGTGAGCCCTGCTGCGCCAGCCCCCGCCTGCAGAAGATCCTGCGCGAGGAATGGGGCTTTGAGGGCTATTTCGTGTCCGACTGCGGTGCCGTGTCTGACATTTCCGACCATCATAAGCTGGTCGCCAACCGCACCGAAGCCGCCGCACTGGCACTGAACAACGGCTGCGACTTAAACTGCGGCAATGCTTACCGCAAGCTGATGGATGCCTACGAAGAGGATCTCATCACCGAGGAGCAGATCACCGAGGCCGCCGTCCGGCTGTACACCATCCGCGTCATGCTGGGCGAGTTTGAGGATGACCGTCCTTATTCCGATATTTCCTATCAGCAGCTGGATGCGCCGGAACACCGCCAGCTGAATCTGGAGGCCGCCCAGCAGTCGCTGGTGCTGCTGAAAAATGAAGACAATTTCCTGCCGCTGAATCCCGCCGATCCGCTGAAAATTGCCGTGGTCGGCCCCAACGCCATGTCCTATACGGCGCTGGAGGGCAACTACAACGGCCGCGCATCGGAGTACATCACCCCGGTGGACGGCATCCGCCAGATTTTCCCCAATGCTCATGTGACCGTGGCCACCGGCAGCGATCTGTGCATTGAGGAGCGCAGCAGCTGGCACGGCTTCCGCTACCTGCACACCGAGGGTGCCGCCGCCGCTTCGGAGGCCGACATCACCGTGCTGTGTCTGGGTCTGGACCGCACCGTCGAAGGCGAAGAAACCGGCATCACCGATGATTTCACCGACGGCGGCGATAAAAAGTCGCTGGGTCTGCCCGCACCACAGCTGAAGCTGGCCAAGGCCGTCTGCGACGTCTGCGACAACGTCATCGTCGTGCTGATGTCCGGCAGTTCCATGGACGTAGGACCCGAAGTCTCCGCCAAAGCCAAGGCCATCATTCAGGCGTGGTACCCCGGCGCACTGGGCGGTCTGGCCATCGCGCGCCTGCTGGGCGGTCACTGCAACCCCAGCGGCAAGCTGCCCATGACGTTCTGCCGGGTCGATCAGGACCTGCCGCCGCTGACCGATTACAATATGGAGGGCCGCACCTATCGTTTCATGCGGGAGCAGCCCCTGTATCCGTTCGGCTACGGTCTGAGTTACACCACGTTCGCATATGACCGCGTCACCTGCGCCGAAATGGGCGACAGCTACCGGATCACCGCAGACGTATCCAATACCGGCATCTGGCCCGGCTGGTCCAAGATGCAGGTCTATGCCTCCTATACCGACTCCCGCACCCGCACACCGAACTTCCAGCTGTGCGGTCTGCGCCCCATTTACCTGCTCCCCGGCGAAACGAAATCCGTCACCCTGTATGCGGACAAGCGATGGATCCAGGCTGTTCTGCCGGACGGCACCCGTGTGACCCCCGACGGCCGGATCTCGCTGTTCCTCGGCGATCACCAGCCGGATTCACTCAGCACCGCACTCAGCGGCAATTCTTGTGTGGAGATGAAAATCAAATGAAATACACCATTGGTATTGACGTCGGTACTTCCGGTACCAAAACCGTCCTGTTCGACGTAAACGGCACCAAAATCGCTTCTGCGCTGATGGAATACCCCATGATGCAGCCCAAAAACGGCTGGGCGGAGCAGTCCCCCGCCGATTGGTGGCAGGCCGCCGCCGGCACCATCCGTCAGGTCATCACCGACAGCGCCGTCAACCCCGCCGACATCGCCGGTGTCGGTCTGACCGGCCAGATGCACGGTCTGGTCATGCTGGACGCAGACAACAACGTCCTGCGCCCGGCCATCATCTGGTGCGACCAGCGCACTGCCGCAGAATGCGCCGACATTGAGGCCACCGTCGGACACGACGACCTCATCGAAATCACCTGCAACCCGGCACTGACCGGCTTTACCGCCTCCAAGATCCTGTGGGTGCGGAAAAATCAGCCGGAGATCTACGCCAAGTGCCGCCATATTCTCCTGCCCAAGGACTACATCCGCTTCATGCTCACCGGCGAATACGCGACTGACGTTTCCGACGCCAGCGGTATGCAGCTGCTGGACATCGGCGGCCGCTGCTGGTCCGATACGGTGCTGGAGCGTCTGGACATTGACCCCGCGCTGTTGGGCAAGGTTTACGAATCCCCCAACGTGACCGGTGTGATCACCGAAGAAGCCGCCGCGCTGACCGGTCTGTGCGCCGGTACGCCCGTCGTAGGCGGTGCCGGTGACAATGCCGCCGCCGCTGTCGGTGTCGGTGTCGTCAAGGAAGGCACTGCATTCACCACCATCGGCACCAGCGGCGTGGTCTTTGCCCACACCGACAACATCACGCTCGACCGCGCCGGACGCATTCACACGTTCTGCTGTGCCGTACCCGGTGCATGGCACGTCATGGGTGTGACGCAGGCCGCCGGTCTGTCGCTGCGCTGGCTGCGCGACACCGTCTGCACCGACGAAATCGCCAAGGCTGAAGCGCAGGGCGTCGACCCCTACGTCATCATGGACAAGGAAGCCGAAGCCTCCGGCATCGGCGCCAACCGTCTGTTGTATCTGCCCTATCTGATGGGTGAACGCACGCCGCACCTCGACCCGAACGCCCGCGGTGCCTTCATCGGCCTGTCCGCCATGCACAATCGCGGCGACCTGACCCGCGCCGTGCTGGAAGGCGTCTGCTTCTCGCTGAAGGATTGCCTGTCCGTCTTTGGTGAGATGGACCTGCGTCCGCAGACCATGTGCGCCTGCGGTGGCGGTGCCAAGAGCCCCCTGTGGCGCAATCTGCTGGCACAGGTATTTGACACGCCCATCCATACCACCGTCAACGACGAAGGACCCGCCTTTGGTGCCGCCATTCTGGCGATGGTAGGTGCCGGTCTGTACGACAGCGTGCCCGCCGCCTGTGATGCGCTGATCCGTCAGAAGTCCCTGCTGACCCCCGATGCCGGTGATGCCGCAGCATATGCCAAGTATTACAACATTTACCGTGGTCTGTACAGCCATCTGAAGAACGATTACGCTGCACTGGCCGAGCTGTAATTTTCAGTCCAGCATAAAAAACTCCGTCTGCGGTCTGCAGACGGAGTTTTTCATGCTTAAGGTTCTTTTGCAAATGTTGGGATAGTTGCATCATGCAACTGATATTGGGGCCGCAAGCCCCCTCTGCCTCGCTGCGCTCGGCATCTCCCCAAGGGGGATGTCCGACCGTAGGGAGGACAGAGGGGGGATTGTGGTCGAACAGTTCCTCGTGTAAGCACCACAACATCTGTTACTGAATCCATTTTAATTATACGTCCAGATATTTTCCCGTATCGTTGGTGCTGTACTGCTTGATGATCTCGATCACGACCGAACCGTCGGGCTGGATTTCTTCCCGGACGATGCGATGCTTGATTTTCTTCTGCTTCAACTCCAGCTTATAGCTTTCCGCCTCGCGCTGCGCCAGCGGCACCGCCACCTCCGGCTCCAGCCCGTCCTTCAGCATAAAATGCAGTACCTGACAAATACACGCCGCTTTGACCCGTTTCATATTGGCTGTTCTCCTTTCGTTGCTCGTCACACTGTTTTTTCCGGAACAAAAAACGAGCCGCAGACCATAACCGGACTTACGCCGTGATCCGCTGCTCGTTACGCTTTTATTTTATCATGTATGCGCCGGAAAAATCAAAGGGCATTTTGGACGAAAATCCGGGCCTTATTTTTGGTCATTTTCTGCTTTGACTTTGGAATACCGCAGCGCGCAGATGGGGTCGCCCTTAGCGATACATTGCGGCAGTTCCAGCTTGCTGCCATAGCACGCACCGATGCCGTGGTCGCCGCACATGGCAATGTCGCACAGCGTCGCAATTTCCTCGTCGGTGCATCCGGCTTTC
>JAFTRF010000214.1 GCA_017462405.1 Clostridia bacterium
CCTGTCGGATGCCCAAAACTCCGGCAGGTGTTTTTTCTTGATTGCTGGATGCAACTACAGTCCATCCGATGAAGGGTCCGGTCGCTTTCTTAGTATAAAATATCCGTTGTCCGATGCAAATTTTTGTCGGATCCGTCACAGAAAAAAGGTTTTCATCCCGGGCGAAATATGATACAATAAAAGGACAGCCTGTTTATCGGCTGCAAAAACGAAACCTACCGAAAGGCGGCATCGTATGGCAAGATTTTTTCCGCTGTTCAGCGGCAGCAGCGGCAATTCCATGTATATCGGCAGCGGGGATGGCGGCATTCTGATCGACATTGGTATGTCGGCCCGCAAAACCACCCAGGCGTTGGAACGGGTTGGCGTGGACCCGGCCCGGCTGGGCGGCATCTTTATTACCCACGAACACAGTGATCATGTGCGTGGGCTGCGTGTCTTTACCAAAAAATATGATATTCCGGTGTATGGTTCTGCGGGAACGCTGGCCGCACTGGAGGAAGGCGGGCTGGTAGATGCCCGCACCCGGTTGTTTGAAATGCCGGCAGAGGGCATGATGGCTCCAGTAGATATTGGGGTAACCTGTTTCCACACCTCCCACGACTGCCGGGAGGGGCTGGGCTATTGCGTGGCGCTGCCCGACGGGCGTACAGCAGCCATCGCGACCGACCTGGGGTATCTCAGCGACGAGGTGTCCGGTGCCATTGCCGGCCGGGATCTGGTGGTACTGGAGTCCAATCATGACGTGCGGATGCTGCAAAACGGCAGCTATCCCTATCCGCTGAAGCGGCGGATTCTGTCCGATATCGGCCATTTGTCCAACGAAAGCTGCGCCGGAGCTCTGCCCGGACTGGTGGAACAGGGCAGCACACGGTTTGTGTTGGCCCATCTGAGCCGGGAAAACAATATTCCGGAGCTGGCATATCAAACGTCGCTGTCGGAGCTGACCATGCATGGTATGCGAAATCATGTGGATTTTCAACTGATGGTAGCGCCCCGGGAAAATACCGGCGGCATGATGATTTTCTGATCGGAGGGAACAGCATCATGATGACCGTACAGATTGTGTGTGTCGGCAAACTGAAAGAGGCCTATTGGCGGGACGCCTGCAATGAATACAGCAAGCGTCTGTCGGCATTCTGCAAATTCCGCATCGTGGAAACCGACGAAGCCCGGGTACCGGAAAATGCTTCACCGGCGCAGATTGACGACGCGCTGCGGCAGGAAGGGGAACGTATTCTGGCGCAGATCCCCGGCGGGGGACGGGTAGTGGCCATGTGTATCGAAGGTCGCGAACAGTCTTCCGAGGCGCTGGCGGCCCATTTTGAGTCATTGGCCGTGTCCGGTGTCAGCCATGTTTCTTTTGTCATTGGCGGTTCCTGGGGACTTTCTGCGGCGGTGAAGAAGCGCAGCGACCTGCGGCTTTCGATGTCGCCGATGACCTTTCCCCACCAGCTGGCGCGAGTTATGCTTTGTGAACAGATCTACCGGGCTTTTCAGATCAATGCCGGGGGCAAATATCATAAATAAATACAAAAACGTCCGCTCTTTCAACGGTGAAAGGCGGACGTTTTTGTGTTTAGACTATTTCGATCAGAGTATAGCCGCGGGAACCGCAGCCCTGTGCCTCAGCGGCTTCGATGGTATGCACACCGTTTCGGCTGTTGATACGCTCCAGCAGATGATCCCGGCCCGGATCGTCAGAAGCATTCACCAAATCAATGCAGGCCTGATCAATGGCTACCGGATCGGTGGAGACCAGAATGCCGATGTCCTTCATACAGGGATCTTCGGCCACGGCGCAGCAATCACAGTCCACCGACATATTTTTCATTACGTTGACATAGACCAGATTGCCGTTGAAGTAACGGATCACTGAACCGGCAGCGTCGGCCATGGACTCCAAAAATGCATCATGATCGGCGGTCCAGATGTGTTCAGGTACACCGGCTCCGTGGATATACGCTTTGCCGAAGGAGGAAGCCACGCCGATGGAAAGCTGCTTCAGTGCACCGCCGTAGCCACCCATGGGATGTCCCTTGAAGTGGGACAGCACCAGCATGGAGTCATAGCGGGCGATGTTTTTGCCGACGTAGTTTTTCTGAATCACTTTGCCGTCGGGCATGGACAGCTCCAGATCGGGGCCTTCCTCGTCCAGAAGATCGGTAGGAAAGCATTTGGACCAGCCGTGGTACACGATCAGTTTCCGGTGTTTCTCGGTGGTGTTCCGTTCACCGGCATAGGCAGTATTGGCTTCTACTACGGTGCCCTGGACATGGTCGATCATGGGCTTCCAAAATTCGGGCCGCAGAAAGTTCTGATTTCCTTTTTCACCAGAGTGAACCTTGACGGCAACGCTGCCGGGCAGCGTTTTTTTCAGAAGGCTGTAAAGTTCCAGCACTTTTTTGGGGGTAATGGTGCGGGAAAAGTAAACGGTTGCAGACATAAAGCAGTTCCTCCGTGGATTCATCTTAATATGGATGATGGTCAGCTCAGATATTGCCGGAAATTCCGGATGCGTTCAAAGGTGATGCAGTTGCTGTTGTGGTGGGTGTCGGACATATTATAGCCAACCCGGGTCAGCAGTAAAATATCGTTGCCGTCGAAGATCCAGTCCGGGTACTGGAAGCCGCATTGACCTGGATCGCAGGTGCGAAAATCATAAATCCGATGCACCACACGCCAGTGGAACAGGTCAGCAGATACGGCCATTGACAGCACGGTGCGCTTGGGCATATGCTCCGGTACCTGTTCGGTGCCCAGCATAATATACAGGCCGCTTGCTTCGTCGTAGTTCACGCAGAATTTGGAATTGCTGCCCAGCGGACAATCCACGACGGCATTGAACCGGTAAGGGGCTTCCGGGCGAGTGGTGTCCACGTCCAGCAGCAGCATTTTGCCGTAGTTGGGGGCGCCGGATATTTCGATATCCATGCGGTAGCAGGCATGAAGCGTGCCGTCCGGACCGACAATCATGTTTCCTTCGATACCAGCGCCGGGGGAACCGCAGCCGGGGCCCACGTTTTTTGGAGAACCGGGCCATTGGGGATCGTATTCCAGCAGATCGGCCATTTCCCAGTTAGCCGGATTCATCAGATCGCTGTCGGACGGAGCAGAAATGTACGACATACGGAATGTCGTGAAGGCCCATACTCCGCAGGCAATGGGGACGTAGAGGCGGCCGTCCTTTTCCAAAACATTGCCGCAATTACCTTCCAGACTGTATTCGAAGCTGGTGGCA
>JAFTRF010000215.1 GCA_017462405.1 Clostridia bacterium
TCGCCGATGTCCATGCCTTCCCAACCGTCGGGAATCTCGCAGGACGGCACAGTCTTGTGTTCAGCATCGGGAGCGAACTCGGTAGCCACAACGGTATCGATGGGCAGCACGAAGTTTACGCCCTTGGCAGCAGCCTTGGCCATCATAGCCTTAGCCAGCTCAACCTTGTCGTCTTCGCACAGGGAGTTACCTACGGAATAGCCCTTGGCCTTCATGAAGGTGTAAGCCATACCGCCGCCGATCACCAGGGTGTCCACCTTGTCGATCAGGTTCTCGATCACGCCGATCTTGTCGGATACCTTTGCGCCGCCCAGGATCGCCACGAAGGGACGAGCCGGATCAGCCAGAGCGCCGCCCATCACGGTCAGTTCCTTCTGGATCAGGTAGCCGCATACTGCGGGCAGGTAATCAGCCACACCGGCGGTGGAAGCGTGAGCGCGGTGAGCGGAGCCGAAAGCGTCGTTCACATACACGTCAGCAAAAGCAGCCAGTTCCTTGGCCATTTCGGGATTGTTCTTGGTCTCGCGAGCGTCGAAACGCACGTTCTCCAGCAGCACAGCCTTGCCGCCTTCCAGCGCAGCAACCTTGGCCTGTGCGTCTGCACCGATGATGTCGGTTGCGAAAGCAACGGTGCCCTCACCCAGCAGCTCGTTCAGACGGTCTGCAACGGGCTTCAGGGTGAACTTCTTGGGGTCCTCCACCTTTGCCTTTTCCAGCATCTTCTTCTTGGCTGCAGACTGCTCTTCCTCAGGCAGTGCGGCAACCTTGGCCTTTTCCTTCTTGGTCAGACCAAAGCCCTCGGTAAGTACAGCGTGGGGCTTACCCATATGAGAGCAAAGTACAACCTTTGCGTCATTGTCCAGCAGATACTTGATGGTGGGCAGTGCGCTGGTGATACGCTTGTCGCTGGTGATCACGCCGTCCTTCATCGGGACGTTGAAATCGCAGCGGACCAGTACCCGCTTACCGCGGATGTCAATATCTTCTACGCTCTTCTTGTTCAAATAGTTCATGACACACACCTCATTTGTTGTGATAGTAAAATCAGAGCCTACACTATATTATAATCCATCGGCCGCCGATTTTCAAGAGAATTTGCTTGTAAATATGAACAAAAAACGAATTTTTCCGCTTATTCTTCATTTTTTTCGGCGCGTGCCTTGCGGATGACCTGCCACGCCATGTATCCGATGACGATCAGCATCGCCAGCTGAAACGCGCGCTTGACCCAGATGACCCAGCTGTAGGACAGCGCTTCGTCGGTCACCGCGTCGATGGCCTTGTACACACCCATCAGCAGCAGGCAGATGCCCGCGGGGGTGTACACCGGATTTTCCTTGCGGTACACCGTCAGCAGCATGACCGCCGATACAAAACAAATCATTACCATGATCCAGGGGGACATAAATTCACTTCCTTTCCGGAATTGCAGATGAGGTACAGGACGTTATCGTTTCCGACGGTCTTCGCCCGTATCCTTATATATGAAAGCGATGCGGTCACGCATCGTTCTCCGCACACAGCAGCCGATACAGTGTCGGCTCAAACCCGAATTCCGCCATCAGTGCTTCGGCCTCGGTACGGGCCTTGTCGGTGATGTTCCGCCCGCTCACCGGCCGCTTCACCGCCCGGATGAGGATGTTCTTCGGCGTATGGTCCAGATCAATGAATTCCAGCAGCTGTGTTTTGTAGCCGCTGTACTCCAGCAGGTTGGCACGGATGGCATCCGTCGCCAGCGCCGCAAACCGCTCCTGAATGATGCCGTAGCGGGACAGCAGCGCCAGATTTTTCGGCGCCATCTGTGCGTTAAGTTCGTGCTGGCAGCAGGGGACGGAGAAAATCATCCGTGCATTCCAACAAATGGCATTGTACAGCGCAAAGTCCGTCGCCGTGTCGCAGGCGTGCAGCGTGATGACCATGTCCACGTCAAACGGTGCCTTGTAGCCGTTGATGTCGCCCATCTCAAACTTCAGCCCGGTGTAGCCGTATTTTTCCGCGACCTCGTTGCAGTGGCGGATGACGTCCGCTTTCAGGTCCAGCCCGATGATCTGTGCGTCCAGCTGCCGGATCTCGGTCAGGTAATAATACATGATGAACGTCAGGTACGATTTGCCGCATCCGAAATCGATCACATGGATGGTCTTGCCCTTCCATTCCTTTACGCTGTCATCAATGATCTCGATGAAGCGGTTGATCTGCTTGTACTTGTCGTACATGGTGCGGACGACGCGCCTCTCCTGCGTGAAAACACCCATATCCACCAGCGGCGGGATCACGGTGCCCTCCTCCAGAATGTAGTTTTTCTTCCGGTTGTGCAGCTCCGGTGCGGCAGCAGGCGCAGGCGCAGCGTTCAGCGCCTTGGCTTTCATCGTGCAGGCGCCCTTCTTCGAAATCAATACGTAATATTCCTTGCTGTCCGACCAGCCGTTGATCTGGCGGAAGCGTCCGTCCGCCAGCGCGCAGACCCGCTCTGCCAGTTCCCCGGCGGGAATGTTTTCGTGAAAGACCTGCTTGTCCGTATAAGAGGATGCCTGAAAATAATCCTTCTTCGCTTCGATCACGATTTTTTTGTAAGGGACCTCTTTCCCGGCGGGCTTGCTGAGGATCAGCTTCCGGACACCCTCGCCGGTCATCTGTGCGACACAGCGCATCAATTCTTCCATGGTGTTCTCCTTTTCTGCGGTGCGATGAACACACCTGTTTCATGTGAAACAATGCATCATCTATATATAAATACAATAAGCATCTCCGATGTAGATTATAGCGTTTTTCGCCCCGATATGCAATAGACAGACGACAAAAAGCGGCGCGCTGCTTCATTTTACAGCGCACCGCTTTTTTACACGATGCCATATTCCAATCTGTTCCGGGTTTATCTGCGCCGCCGACGGTCGTACTGCCACGAATACAGGATGGGTACAACCACCATAATTGCGATTGCCGGTATCATCACCCACCGGGAGATTCCGTCGGGCAGGAAAGCGCACAGTGCCAGCAATACGCCGCCGACGCACCAGCTTCGCCCCGCCAGCCGGTGCGTCGCATACCAGTTGCCGTCGTCCGCCAGCGTCCATTTGATTTTGATGCCGATGGTCCGGTTCGGGCTGCACTTGGGCAAGTAATTGCCCACCACCACAAACAGGGCACCCAGCAGTAAAAATACCAGCCGTCCCACCGGCACACGCAGCCCCAGCCCGGCCGCCTGCATCATGCCGCCGCACAGAATGGAAATCAGCGGAACGATCCACAGCGGCAGATACAGGACCTTCCGGTTCTGCTGCCGATTACCGGGGTCCCGCATAGTCACCCACGCGCACAGCCACTGCAGTGCAACCATCAGCAGCGGCAGCCCGAACACGACGAACCATTTGGATGCGGTATCGTCCGGGGTACCGTCCGGTCCCCAATGGCTGATCATCTGGTCAGGCAAGCGGTTCCACAGCACCAGCCCCGATACCATCGGCAACAGCGTGACCGCCGAAGTCCACAACAATGTTTTCTTTATTTTATTCATGTTCCTCTGCTCCTTTCAGCTCCGATACCCACAGCAGCACATCCTCCAGCACCGAGGTGTTCAGTGTGTAATGAATGAATTTGCCGTCCCGCCGGTCGCGGATCAGCTCCGCCTCCTTCAGGATGGCCAGGTGGCGGGAAATCGCCGCCGCCGTAATGGAAAAATGCGCCGTAATGGCACCAGCCGACAACTCCCCTTGTTTCAGCAGGCTCAGAATCTCCCGGCGTACCGGGTCCGCCAGAGCCTTCAGTGTTTGCTGGATGGCCAGAAATACCGCCCCCTCTTTTCATTTAACCGTTTGGTTAAATGAAGTATAGCACATGGAACAAGCGTTGTCAAGAGGACATTGGGTTTCGCAATCTCTTTTGCAATGCATCGAATTTCCGGTAGGGGCGGCAATCTGCCGCCCGCGGAACTCTGACCGTGGCGGTTTCTTCCCGTCCACCAAATCTCCGTTTTGCAAAACCACGTCAGAGACTCAATCTTCGGGCGGCAGGTTGCCGCCCCTACGCGTTCGCCTTTCTGCGTTGATGTTTTTCTGTGTTTCACATGAAACATCCCCGTTTCACTATGTTTCCCGCCATGCAATGATCTTCGCCCGCGATCCGATGCCCGACCGTACAAAAATATTTCGGAAAAACGCGCTCCGGGCTTTTCATTCCCGCTTTTTTATGGTATAATCACCGTGAAATGCCGTGTTTCACATGAAACATTGCGTTTCATATGTCTGAACATGATTTTTGCGCGTCTTTCCGCGCGTTACATCAATAAAGGAGCAAAACCAATCATGAGTGCAAAGAAAAACGACCCGCTGAACGGTGCGGTTCAGCTGAAAATCTACGAAATCGAGCCCAACCGGGATCAGCCCCGGAAGGTGTTTGACGAAACGGCGCTGGCCGAACTGGCCGATTCCATCGCCCGTCACGGTGTCCTCCAGCCGCTGATGGTGCGCCCCCTGCCCGACGGCGGCTACCAGCTGGTGGCCGGCGAACGGCGCTGGCGGGCAGCGCGGATGGCCGGGCTGACCGAGGTGCCGGTCGTCATCCGCCCCATGAACGATCAGGCAATGATGGAGATCGCCATGATCGAAAACCTGCAGCGCGAGGACCTGAACCCGGTGGAAGAAGCCGAGGGCTACCGCCATCTGATGGAATCGTGCAATCTGACGCAGGAGGAAGTCGCCAAAACCGTGGGCAAGTCCCGTCCGGCCGTGGCCAACGCACTGCGCCTGCTGGCGCTGCCGCCGGAAGTGCTGCAGAAGGTCAGCGAGGGTCAGCTGACGCCCGGACACGGCCGCAGCCTGCTGGCATTTCCGTCCGGGCAGATTCCGCAGCTGGCCGAGGACGTCATCAAAAAAGGCACCACCGTCCGGGAACTGGAGCGTATGGCCAAGGCACTCAACCGCAAGAAAGCCGACGATGACGGACTCCGCCCGGTGCGCCGGAACGTATTTCTGGACGAGGTCGAGCTTGCGCTGTCCGAACAGCTGGGCCGCCGTGTCCGTGTAAACAACAACGGCATGAGCGGTATGCTGGAAGTGGAATTTTATAATCTGGAAGACTTGCGGGATCTGGCACAGCGTCTGGGCCGGGAAGAATAAAGCGGATCCTCCGCAGGAACCGGCCTGCTGTGCAGGGGCGGCAACCTGCCGAGATTTTCCGCCTTCCCCGTATGCCGGCCTTGTTTTCCACATTCTTTGCAGAATTTGTGGAAAAATAGTCGCATCACATTCACACCATCTAAATTCAGAAAGGAATACGATCCATGAAATTAACCGACGAATACATCGCCGCCGTCCCGCCCGCCACACAAACGATTCCGGACTATATGAAGGTCATGGAGGACGCCGGTCTGGCGCACATGGCTCTTTGCGGAGACAGTCTGGAAGACCTGTGGGCACGAGGCGAAAGCATGATGTTCTCCCGCGCGGGCATCCGCCTGCACCGGACCGATCTTGCACCGGACCGGGTCGTGACCCGGATCGCCTCCTGCAAGGGCGTCCGCGCCCAGCGGCATTTCCGCTTTTATGCCGGGGATGTGCTGACCGCCGAAGCCATGAACGAGAGCTTCTGCGTAAAAATGGACACGCATCAGGTCTTCCGCGGCACATGGTTCCGGATGGACGGCCCCGCGCTGAAAACGGAATTCACCCTGCGCCGTCTGCCGTCGCCGAAAACACCGGGCATCCTGGCAGGCATCCGTGAAGTGCAGCCCCATGAAACCGACTACAACGGGCACCTGCACAACACGCATTACTGGTCCTATGCGCTGGAAGCGCTGGCCCCGGCACAGCCGCCGGTGGAGATGCACCTGCAGTTTCACCGGGAGATCCTGCCCGGCAGCCCGTTCGAGCTGATCCGGCTGGAGGACGGCTGCACCGTCATGGGCCGCCAGAACGGGGAAACGGCCTTCGTCGCCGTGGCCACATGGTAAAACAACGGTGTTTCATGTGAAACAATGCAAAACAACAACAGAAAGGAAATCCATTCCATGAATCGTAACGAAAATCATCCGGCCCGGCGCCCGATCATTCTGGCTTCGGCATCCCCCCGGCGGCAGATGCTGCTGGAGGGCGCGGGCGTCGCATTTACGGTATGCGTCTCCGATGCAGCAGAGGTCACAGATCCCATCTGGACCCCCAAGCGGATGGTGCGTGAGCTGGCCCGGCGCAAAGCCGCAGCGGTCGCCGCCACACATCCCGGCGCTTTCGTCATCGGCGCAGATACGCTGGTGTCGCTGGACGGCGAGGTGCTGGGCAAGCCGCAAAACCACATTGACGCGGTGCGGATGCTTCATATGCTGTCCGGCCGGACGCATCAGGTGCAGACCGGCGTGTGCGTCGTTCTGCCCAACGGGCACAAGCTGACCTTCAGCGAGGTGTCCGAAGTAACCTTCCGGGCGCTGACCCACGACGAAATCGTCGCCTATGTTGCCACCGGCGAGCCACTGGACAAAGCCGGCGCGTATGCCATTCAGGGCGAAGGTCGTGCCCTGATCCGCGCGTTCCACGGCGATTACGCCAATATCGTTGGTCTGCCGGTGGACCGTCTGCTGATGATCCTGCAGATGCTTGGTGCTGTTCCGGTGGAAGAATAAAAAGTTTTCCACAATAAAAAATGTGGAAAATGTGGAATTCCGGGAGAAAAGCGGGGGTGAGTGTCCCCGCTTTTTTATGTGTCTGTATTTTATATTATAAATTTTCCCTGAATTCTGACGGTACAGGGTTGCATTTCCGTCTGCAATTCTGTAAAATAAAAGGAAGTACAGGAGAGAGAGGGTGAGCGTGTGCTGGGTAATATCGTTGAAGTCATTGCGGCGCGTGGGGCCGAGGCTTCGGTGCGCAGCGGGAGCAGCTTTTATCGCGGACATATCTTCAGCGGGACCGGCGAACGCTTCAGCCGGCGGGAAGCCTATGTCATCGGGCTGACCCGTGTGCCGATGCGCTTTACCGGCCGTGTGATCGCGCTGTGGGACAAGGGCGCAGCCGGGGACAAGCCGGTACTGGTGGTAGCCTGCCGCAACCGCACCTACTATGAGCCGGAGATCCGGCGCCTGCTGGGGCTTCCGCAGAAAAGCGAGGATGTCCTGCGGTGCCTGAATGAAAAATCCTGCGGTGCAGTCATCTACCGCTGTGAGGGCGGCAAGCTGAGTTTCCTGATCGTGAAAAATAAAAAGGGCCGCAACTGGGGCTTCCCCAAAGGACACGTCGAACTGGGGGAGACGGAGATCGAAACCGCCGTCCGGGAGGTCAAAGAGGAAACCGGGCTGAATGTGACCATTTGTCCGGGGTTCCGCTCGGTCAGCCAATATGCGCTGTGGAACCACGCGACCAAGCAGGTGGTATTCTTCCTGGCAGAAAGCAAGACGACCGATCTGGTGCTGCAGGAGGAAGAAATCGAGCGGGCAAAATGGGTTCCCTATCCCGCCATGATGAGCTTTTTCCGTTTTGAAAACGACCGCCGCATCCTGCACAGCGCCGTGGCATGGCTGCGGAAGAACGGTGTACTCCGTATGGTCGAAAAAGGGCCCGAAAAAAAATCTGAAAAAATCTGAATTTTTTTCAAAAAACCTATTGACATTTCCGCGAAGTGTGCTATAATATCACTCGTTGGTGTTGATGGCGATGAGGGTCCACCCGTTCCCATACCGAACACGGAAGTTAAGCTCATTAGTGTCGAAGATACTTGGCTGGAGACGGCCCGGGAAAATAGAGAGATGCCAACACGAAGCTCATCCTGATTGCAGGATGAGCTTTTTTGTTTTGTATTTTCCGCGGAATCGTGGTATAATAACGCATAACATGAGGATGAAAGGACCAAAGCAGTATGATTCCTGAAATTTTTACACGTTCGGCGCTTCTGCTGACGGCAGAGGGGCTTGAAAAGCTGGCGGGATGCCGGGTTGCGGTGTTCGGCATCGGCGGAGTCGGCGGCGCGGCCGCCGAAGCACTGGCCCGGTCCGGCGTTGGTGCGCTGGATCTGATCGACAGCGACACCGTCAGCACCACCAACATCAACCGGCAGGTCATCGCCCTCCACAGCACCGTCGGACGCTTCAAAACCGAGGTCATGGCGGAGCGCATCCGGGACATCAATCCTGCGGCCGTTGTCCGGGAACACCGGATGTTTTATCTGCCGGAAACGGCGGAGCAGATCCCGCTGGAAAGCTATGATTATATCATTGATGCCATCGACACCGTGACCGCCAAGCTGGAACTGATCGAACGGGCGCACACGGCTGGCATACCGGTCATCAGCTGCATGGGTACCGGCAACCGGCTTGACCCCACTATGCTGCAGGTCATCGACCTGTCGAAAACCTCCGGCTGCCCGCTTGCGCGGGTCATGCGCCGGGAACTGCGGAAGCGGGGGATCGAGCATCTGCCGGTGGTCTGCTCCCGCGAAGAGGCCATCTCCTGCGTTCCCTCCGGGGAAACGAAGGGCAGCGCCGGGCATCCGGTACCGGGGAGTGTGTCCTTTGTGCCGCCGGTTGCCGGGATGATCGCCGCCGGTGTTGTGGTCCGTACGCTGTGCGGCCGATAAGCGAAAAAATAAAAAAGCACATCGCATTTTGCGATGTGCTTTTTTATTTGTCTGTAAACATATCAATACATATATAATTATATAATGTATTTTATTGCAATATGTAAGTGTTTGTGAATCCGGAAAGATCTCCGTGTCAAAAGTCCATATTTGACACGGAGCCATTGCTGCCCGTGGATCGTATGGTTTTACCGGATGTCTGCCCTCGTTGCAGATTCCGGGCGGTATCCCGCCGCCACCTAAAAATTACAACAAAAAAAGTGTGCATGGCAAGAAATTGCCATGCACACTCTGCGGGATGATTACTTCTTCACGTCAATGCGGCCGTACAGCGGAACGCTTGCGCTTTCCTTCTTGTAGGTGGGCTTTGCTACCGCCGGACGGGTTTCCGGCTTGGCGGCTGCGCGCACTTCCGTGGGGGCGCTGGTACCGCTGACCACATCCGTGATCTGCGGGCGGGCTGCGCCACGGTTGTCGGGACGGCTGTTCTTGCGATCCCCGCTGCGGTTGTCGCGGCGGTTGCCGTTGCGGTTATTGCCGCCGCGGCGATTGTTGTTGTTATTGCGGGGGCGCGTGGGGCGTACACCCTCGGCCAGACCGATCACAACGTGACGGTTCATGTCCTCGCCTTCACTCCAGGAGGTTGCACCCTCCACTTCCTGCACCGCCGTATGGATGATGCGGCGCTCGTAGGGGTTCATGGGCTCCAGCGACTGCTTGCGGCCGGTTGCCACGGCCTTGGCGGCCATGCGCTTGGCCAGACGCTGCAGCGTCTGCTCACGCTTCTCACGGTAGTTGCCGGTGTTGATGGTGATGCGGTAGTAGCCGTCCTGCACATGGTTGGCGACCAGGCCCACCAGATACGTCAGCGCACTCAGCGTCTCGCCGTGGTGGCCGATGACCATATGTGTGTCTGCACCGGTCAGGGTCAGCTCGGCACCGTCTTCCTTCTCCTTCACAGAGACTTCCAGATTTTCTGCGCCCAGACCCTTCAGAATCTTCTTCAGGTAATCCACAGCCACATCCGCCGGGTTCACATCGCTCTTCTTTTCAGCCGGTACGGTTTCCTCTGCCACAGCGGGCTCCGCTGCCACAGGCTCATCCACAACGTCTTCCACGGCTTCGGCCTTTTCTTCCACGACGGGTTCTTCCACCGGAGCAGCGGTCTTTTCCTCTACTGCTGCGGCTTCTTCCGCTTCTTCCTCCGGGATATAGGCCCGCACCTTGGCGGGGCGGCCGCCGAACAGACCGAACAGCTTCTTTTCTGCCATTTCGATCAGTTCATATTCTACTTCGTGGGACTCTTTGCCCAGCTTCGCACAAGCATCTGCCAGTGCCAGTTCCGGCGTCGCGCCTACACCGATTGCCTCTTTCATATTGATATCCTCCGATGATCTTGCGTCTTATTTCTTCTTCTTTTTGCTCTTGGATCCGCCGGCACGGGCCACGTTGCCGGTCTTGATCACACGGTCATTGTTATTATTGTTGACCACGATCACATTTTTCGCGTCGATGGAATCGTAGATGCTGGCGGTCTTTGCGTTTTTCTCCGACATCTTTTCCGCCGCTTCCGCGTCCGTCCGTTCCTTCAGCCGCTGTGCAGCCGCACGGATGTCCACATTGGCAAAGCGTTCCATGACCTTCTGCTCTTCCAGTTCGCGGCGGGCATACCGGCCGGCCTCATCGGCCGCTTCCATGATATCGCCGTTGTAGAACTTGTTCAGCAGTGCGCGCTCCACCATACCCACCAGATTCTGAATGATCCAGTACAGACCTACGGCGCCCGGCACAGAAAAGGCCAGCCACGTAGTCAGGGCAGACATCATCACCGGGGTCGTCCACTTGGCACAACCACTCTGCTCTGCGGCAGCCGTATTCTTCATGGTCAGCAGGGTCATGGCCATGGAGCTGATAAAGCAGCACACCGGGATCAGCAGCAGCAGGGAAGACCAACTGGGCATTTCCAGCAGGTTCAGGCCGAACAGGGTAAACGCACCGTCCGATACCTGCTCCAGCTTCGCCAGTTCGTTGGCCGTGAAAATGCCGGCTGCTTCGACCTGATCACGGATCTTCGGAAACAGATTGATGATCTCGCTCTGAATGTAGCCGTTCTTGCCCACTTCCACACCGCTCAGTTCGATGAGCTTGTTCACCTTATCTACCGACAGGTGCAGCACATTGGTCAGCGGGTTCATGATGGCACGGTACAGACCGAAGATGACCGGGAGCTGTATCAGCATGGGCAGACAGCCGCCGAACAGGCTGATGTTCTCGCGGGCATACAGTGCCTGCTGTTCCTCCTGCAGCCGCGTGGGATTGTTGCGGTAGATTTCCTGCAACTCGCGGATCTTCGGCTGAATACGGGCCTGCTTTGCATTGGTGCGCTGCTGGTTCAGAGACATCGGCAGCATCACCAGCTTCACCACGATGGTGAACAGGATCAGACCGATCACATACGCGCCGGAGATTTGATAGCCAAAGTAAATGACATAGCCAAATACATAGCCAATCCAGTCCAAAATATTCATTTTTCAAAGTCCCCATTCCATAAATTTATTTTTCTGTGCGGGAAACACAGAAATGGGCTCCCGCTTCCGCTCCGTGCCGTTCTACACGACTCCGAGAAACTGCGCATACGAAATCCCTGCCGGAATTTCCTCTGCTTCGCTGTGTGCTCTGCATTCTCCCGAAAGGGGGGGAATACCGCGAAGCGGCAGAGGGGAAGCCATCACCTACGGATTGCCGGGGGATTTAAGGTGTATCTGCCACTGGCGGCGTTTGTTCTGGGACTCACCCTCGTGGAAACAAAGCTGCTCTTGCGTCAGACGGCCGGTCCGCGCAGCGGGAATATATTTATGAAAAAACAGAAAGCCCGGGGACTATCCGGGTCATTTCTGTTTTGTTTTCGGTTTTGGCACCGGTACCGGATCATATCCGCCCGGTACAAACGGATTGCACCGCAAAATGCGGTACACCGCCATCCATCCTCCGCGCCACGCACCGTAGCGCTCAATGGCTTCAACGGCGTAGCAGGAGCAGGTTGGGGTAAACCTGCAGCACGGTGGCAGACATACGGAAATATGTCGCTGGTAAAAACGGATCAGCCACAAAAATATCGTTTTCATGGCAGCAGACGGGCCTTCTTCAGGTGGGTACGCATGGCGGCGGCCACCTCCTGCATTTTGACCTTGCAGGTCAGGCTCCGGGCCACGAACACAATGTCGTACCCCGGCTTTACTTCTCCGGCCATCGTCCGGAATGCCTCCCGGATCACCCGCCGGGCACGGCTGCGCTGGACGGCGATGCCGATTTTTTTCCCGGTAGTGATGCCGATCCGCACATCACCGGTACGGTTTCTGGCAACATAAGTGACCAGCATCGGTGCAACATAGGACTTTCCCTTGGCGTACAGCCGCCGGAAATCCCGGTTTTCTTTTAATGTGACCGGCGCACTCACTGGTCATCCCCGTCCTTCCTCTTCCGGAAATTTTGCCTGTAAAATCGTAGGGGCCGATGCATATACCCTCTGGCATACGAATCGGCCCGGACCATGTTGATTCCCGGGCGGATCATCCTTTGGGCACCGCCCCTACAGCTTTTACGGTATCATGCTATGTGGCATTGCCAGATCACAGGGTCAGAGACTTTCTGCCCTTTGCTCTGCGGCGGGCCAGCACCTTGCGGCCATTACGGTCGGCCATTCTCTTGCGGAAGCCATGCTCCTTCTTGCGGTGCAGCTTCTTGGGCTGATAGGTACGAAACATCCGAATACACCTCCTTGCCGGATTCACGGCGTGCCTGACGGCACGTCCCTCATCAAAACATATCACATGGTTTGCTAATTTACAATTATAGCGTATGGGATTGCATTCTGTCAATCGTTTTTTTGAAAAATTTTCGGCCAGTTTGTGGGAGGCAAACGCTCCGGGCAGCCCGCAGGACAGGCCGGAGCCGGCTCACGCTCCTGCTCCGGCGCCTTGCCGCCTGCGTTGGCGGACAGCTTCTTCTTTTCCACCGCTTTTTTACGATTTTGCCGAAAACCCGCGCGCCGGAACTTCGATTTTTTTCAACATGATTGTGGAAAACAAATTGCCTTTTTACGAGTTCTGTGGTATGATAAACTAATCGGATTCTATCTTTGCGCCGGGAGGGGGATTCTGCGCCCTTTTTTCGGCCAAACCGGGCGGCGGATCCCTGCCGTCCGCAGAATGACCCCAACAGAAAGGAAGTATGAAATCCATGGAATCTTTTCAGGAAGTATGGGATCTGATTTGTGAGCACCTCCGTCAGGACCTGACGGAAACGGCCTACAAATCGTGGATCAGCCGGATTGAGCCGGTCAACATCGATGCAGGTACCGCGGTGCTGTGTGTGCCCAATGTGTTCCACAAGCAGACCGTGGAGAATTTCTATATGGAGCGCATCAAGGGCGCCTTCAAGGAAGTCTACGGTACCCTGCCCACCATCCGCATCATCACCCCAGAGGAGACTGCGCCGAAGAACAACGTCATCAGCGGCATTCTGTCCGGCGGCTCCGACTATGAATATACCTTCCAGACCTTCATCGTCGGCTCTTCCAACAAGCTGGCTCATGCCGCCAGCCAGGCCGTGGCCGCCCGCCCCTCCGGCGAATACAACCCCCTGCTGATCTACGGCAACTCCGGTCTGGGCAAAACCCACCTGCTGTACGCCATCAGCAACGAGATCCACCGCACCAACCCGAAAATGAAAATCGTCTACATCAAGGGCGACGATTTCACCAACGAACTCATCGACGCCATCGCCACCGGCTCCACGCTGGCTTTCCATCAGCGTTACCGTCAGGCCGATGTCCTGCTGGTGGACGACATTCAGTTCATCGGCGGCAAGGAGCAGACACAGGAAGAATTCTTCCACACGTTCAATGCCCTGTACGAAAACAAAAAGCAGATCGTGCTGACGTCCGACCGCCCGCCCAAGGAGATCCAGACGCTGGAAGACCGTCTGCGTACCCGGTTCGAGAGTGGTCTGCTGGCCGACATCCAGCCGCCGGACTTCGAAACCCGCATTGCCATCGTCAAGCGGAAGGCCCAGCTGCTGAACATCAATGTATCCGAGGACCTCTGCGAGTACATCGCTTCCCGTCTGAAGAACAACATCCGTGAACTGGAAGGCTCCGTGAAGAAAATGCGGGCCTATTACCTGCTGGAAAACCAGCCCCCGTCCTTCGCCACCGCCCAGAAAGCCATCAGCGACATCCTCAACAACGACCAGCCCGCGCCGGTCACTGTTTCCAAGATCATTGAGGAAGTCTCCCGCACCTTCAACGTTTCCTGCGACGACATCCGTTCCAAGAAGCGTTCCGCACACATTTCCCGCGCCCGCCAGATTTCCATGTACTGCATCCGCGAAATTACCCAGATGCCCGTGGCCGAAGTCGGCAGCGAGTTCGGCGGCCGCGACCATTCCACGGTGCTCTATGCGCTGCAGCAGGTCGAAAAGCTGATTGCACAGGACTCCAAGATGAAGGCCTCGGTGGAGGACATCATCAAAAACATCCGCGACCGGTAATGCGCAACACGGCTGTCCGCCACACGCGAACACTTTGCAGGGCCGCATCCCGCGATTCCGGTCTGTATTTTCCGGCCCCGCAATACGCAAGTTCTTTCGTAAAAACAGCGCAATTATACCCTGTGTAAAATGTGGAAAGACTTTTTACTTTTCCACATTTCCGGTGGAAAGTGAATTTTTGCGCCTTCAGAACTTTCCGCAAAGTTTTCCACTTTCCCCACAGAGTTTTCCACAACGTGGTGAAGAACTTTTTTCTTTTCACATTTCCCCACAATTCCTCCACCATCCGTCCACGATGTGGAAAATCCGCGTTTGTCCGATGATGGTGCCGTTTTTTGCACATTTCAACACTTTCAACAGACCCTACTACTATTACTATAATTATATAGCTTGCTATACTGTCAATTTCACACGCTGGAGGTTCTTTTATGATTATCACCTGTAACCGGGCCGAATTGCAGGCCGCGGTGTTGAATATTTCGCGGGCAGTTGCGCCCAAGTCGCCCATTCCCGCACTGGAAGGCATCCTGTTCAAGGCGACCGCCGACGGCATTTTCCTGTGCGGCTACGACCTGAGTCTGGGCATCACGACCCGGCTGCCGGCCACCGTTTCCGAGGAGGGCGAGGTCATCTTCGGGGCCAAGCTGTTCGGCGACATCGTGCGCAGCCTGCCCGACGGCGACGTGACCATCCGTGTCAATGAAAAATACAATGCCGAGATCACCGGCGGCGAATCCACCTTCCATATTGTCGGCATCGCCGCATCGGAATACCCGGATCTGCCGTCCGTATCCGGCGGTACCAACATCGGCCTGCCGCAGACCACGCTGAAAAGCATGATCCGCCAGACGCTGTTTGCCGTATCCACCAGCGACGCAAAGCCCATCCACACCGGCGCCCGTTTTGTGGTGGAGCAGGGGATCGTGCGGCTGGTGGCCGTGGACGGCTGCCGGCTGGCCATGCGGACCGAACCGGTCAACACCGCCGAAAGCGCCGACTTCGTCGTGCCCGGCAAGACGCTGGGCGAGGTCATGAAGCTGATGGATGAAGACGACGGCGCAGTGGAAATCGGCGTCGGCCGCCGCCACATCATTTTCAGCGTCGGCACCTATTCCGTGATCTCCCGCCTGCTGGAAGGCGAATTCCTGGACTACCAGAAGGCCATTCCCTCCGGTGTGCGGACGGAAGTGACCGTGCCGACCCGCCGCTTCATCGAAGCCGTGGAACGGATGTCGCTGGTGGTCAATGACCGCCTGAAAAGCCCCATCCGCTGCCAGTTTGACGACGGTTGCGTACGCTTCTCCTGCGAGACGTCCATCGGTACCGCAAAGGACCGCTTTGCCATCGGCCCGATCAAGGAGCCGCTGGAGATCGGCTTCAACAACCGCTATCTGCTGGATGCATTCCGCGCAGCGGAAACCGACGAAGTGCGGGTTCAGCTCAACGGCCCGCTGAGTCCCATCAAGATCCTGCCCAGCGAAGGGGAGCATTTCCTGTTTCTGGTACTGCCGGTGCGCCTGCGCAGCGGCGAATAAGCAGACTGCATGATTTCTGTAATATCATTGTAAAATTATATTGGAGAGGGTGGATAAAATGGAAAAAATCAAGATCACGACGGAATTTATCCGGCTGGACGGTGCGCTGAAGCTGTCCGGTCTGTGCCCCACCGGCGGTGAAGCCAAGACGCTGATTCAGGGCGGCAAGATCGCCGTCAACGGGGAAGTATGCACCATGCGGGGCAAAAAACTCCGTCCCGGCGATACCTTCACCGGTTTCGGACGCACCGTGGAGGTGTGCGCCGGGTGAACGTGACGTCGTTGACCTGGAAGCATTGCCGGAATTTGAGCGGCGGTGAGATCCGGCCCGACCCGGCGGTCAACGTCATCTGCGGTGACAACGCACAGGGCAAGACCAACCTGCTGGAGCTGCTGTGGATCTACACCGGCGGGCGCAGCTTCCGCGGTGCGAAGGACAGCGAACTGGTGGAACTGGGCCGCAGCCACGCGGAAAGCGAACTGACCTATTTTGCGCGGGAGCGGACCGAAACGGCCCGCATCGAGCTGACCGGCGGCCGCCGGAAATGCAGCCGGAACGACATCCCGCTGAAATCCGCCGCCGGACTGGTGGGCGGCTTCTGCGCGGTGGTGTTTGCGCCGGTACACCTGTCGCTGGTCAAGGATGGTCCGGCCGAGCGCCGGAAATTTCTGGATGCGGCCATCTGTCAGATGCGTCCGGCCTATGCCGGACATCTGATGCGCTACAACCGGGTCATCGAGCAGCGCAATGCGCTGCTGAAAGAGTTGTACCGCCGGCCGTCGCTGCAGGACACCCTGCGGGCATGGGATGAAAAAACCGCCCAGCTGGCCTCTGTGGTGACGGAGGCCCGGCTGGCCTATCTGCGTCGGCTGCAGCCGGCCGCAGAAGAAACGTATTTCGGCATTTCCTCGGAAAAGGAGCGGCTGACGCTCCAATATCACCGCTCCGGGGTGCCGGAGGAGGCGCAGAATATGTGCCCCCAAAGCGCACAGGAACTGATGCCGCAGATCCTGCGCACACTGGAAGAACACCATGCGGCGGATCGCGCCGCCGGATTTACCACCACCGGTCCCCACCGGGACGATTTTACGCTGTGCATCAACGGCCTGTCGGCCCGGACGTTCGGGTCGCAGGGACAGCAGCGCTCGGCGGTGCTGGCGCTGAAACGGGGCGAGGCGGCGGTGCTGGGCGAAGCCATCGGCGAACCGCCGGTCATTCTGCTGGACGACGTGCTCAGCGAACTGGACGCTGCGCGGCAGGACTACCTGCTCAACCGCATGGCCGGCCGGCAGATGTTCATCACCTGCTGCGAACCGACGCCGGTACTCCGGCTGCGGGGCGGACGGGCCTTCCGGATGGAAGGCGGACAGCTGACCACGCTGTGACCAGAACGATATTTTTTGTGTGGGAAGGAGTTTGCGTATGTACGTGCATCTGGGACAGGACACGGTCATCCGGCTGGATGAGATCGTGGGCATTTTCGATCTGGAGAAAACCACCATTTCCCGCCCGACCCGCGATTTTCTCGCCGGGGCGACCGCCCGCAGCGAGGTCATCAACGTGTCGCCGGAAATGCCGAAATCCTTCGTGGTAACGGCGGACCGGAGCGGGAAACACACGGTGTACATCGCACAGATTTCCCCGGCTACGCTGAACAAGCGGGCCGACCCCAGCAGCCTGCGGGAACTGGGCGGCTGAGGGGGGACGCCGGCTACGGAGCCGCCGGCATTCCTTTCCCGAAGCATCTTACTCAACATTCAGACATTCAGAGAAGGCGGTGTTGTTTTATGAAGAAAAACGCAGCGGCGCACTGCCCCTACTGCGGAAACATGATCAATTATTTCTATTTGTACGACGCCAAGCGCAGCGACTTCGGCTATTGTTCGCACTGCGGCGGCATTTATGCGGTGAAATATTCGCCGCTGGCTTACTTGCTGATCATCGCCGCAGCGGGCGCCATGCTGGGCAGCTTTGCATTCTGGTATCTGGCCAACAAGACGCTGCCCGGCCCCGGATACCTGCTGATTTGTGCCGCAGTCATCACGGCACTGTATTTCCTGCTGCCGCTCCTGATCACCCCGCGGCGGGTCATCGTCCGCGGGCGGCTGGGTGGCTTTCCGTCGGTGGAATACATTCCGGTACACCGGAAAGACCGCAACCGCCCGTCCCGCAAGCTGGTGGTCGGACACCGGCCGGAGGTATTGCATCCCCATAAGAAAAATACGGACAGTACAAAACAAGCTGATTCTACCAAGGGGAGAAAATCGGGCGTTTTCCGGCAGGAAAAGGCCCGTCGTCTGCGCCTGCAAACGGTCCGGAAGCCCGCAGAGGCCGCACCGGAAACAAATACAAGCAGTAAAAAATAAAATAAAAATACATACAGTATTTTCACGACGGAAGGGAAAGCAGAATGCGAAAAATCAAAAAGAAAAAAGAAACGGTGACGGAGCTGCCGCCGCTGTACGATACGGTGATGCGGCTGGGCGAGTCACGGGATTTTCTGCGGGTCCCGGCCTGTCCGTCGTGCAAGGTTCAGAAAACATACGGACGCTATCTGAGCCGGGGACCGGTCTGCCGCGAGACGTGCAGCCACTGCGGCGAGGAGTACGAATGCTATCCCGGCGCGCGCAGCCTGATCCTGGCACTGGTGCTGGTGGCGGTGTGTGTGCTGATGTGCCGCGCCGTCATGACCATCGCCACGGACATCGTCCCCCTGTTCGTGCTGACGATGATCTTTGTCATCGGGGCGTGGTTTTTGTGGCCGCTGACGCTGTCCACACGTAAAAAAAAGCGAAAATGACCCCATTTTTCGTTGGCAAAAAACTGTTTTTTGTGATATAATTGTAGAGATAGCAACTGCGATGCCGGGGCCCTTTCCGGGCGCTCCGGACGCGAAGGATACGGAGGTTTTCACTTGGATACGTTACCTACAACCCATACGGATGCCGAGTACGGTGCCGAACAGATCCAGGTGCTGGAAGGCTTGGAAGCGGTGCGGAAACGTCCGGGTATGTACATCGGTTCTACCGGTTCCCGGGGTCTGCATCATCTGGTATATGAAATCGTGGACAACGCCATCGACGAGGCGCTGGCCGGTTATTGTGACAAAATCGACGTGGTGATCCGCCCCGGCAACATCATCAGCGTCACCGACAACGGCCGCGGTATCCCCGTCGGCATACAGGAGAAGACCGGTCTGCCGGCCGTGACGGTGGTATTCACCATCCTGCACGCCGGCGGTAAGTTCGGCGGCGGCGGCTACAAGGTGTCCGGCGGTCTGCACGGCGTCGGCGCATCCGTCGTCAACGCATTGAGCGAATGGCTGGAGGTCGAGGTGTGCAGCGGCGGCGTGAAGTACCGCCAGCGGTACGAGCGCGGCAACATCGTTACCGATCTGCTGCCGGTGGGGCTGGCCGAGCATACCGGCACCCACGTCACCTTTAAACCGGATGCCGAAATTTTCACCGATACCACGGAATACGAATTCGACATTCTGGCCCAGCGGCTGCGGGAGCAGGCATTCCTCAATGCCGGCATTCACATCGAGCTGCGGGACGAGCGCACCGACGAGGTGCGGCAGGAAAATTACTGCTATGAGGGCGGTGTGTCCAGTTACGTGGACTACATCCACAAAAAGCGCGGACTGGAGGTCCTGCATCCCGACATCCTCCATTTTGCCGCCGAAGCCGCCGACCACGACTCCACCGTGGAAATCGCCATGCAGTACAACGACAGCTACAATGAGCTGATCATTTCCTTTGCAAACAACATTCACACCACCGACGGCGGTACGCACGAAGACGGCTTCAAGCGTGCGCTGACGCGGGTGCTCAACGATTATGCCCGCAAATACGGTTTCCTGAAAGAAGCCGACAAAAACCTGACCGGCGAGGACGTGCGCGAGGGTCTGACCGCCATCATCAGCGTCAAGCTGAAGGAAGCCCAGTTCGAAGGCCAGACCAAGGGTCGTCTGGGCAATACGCCTATGCGCACCTTCGTGGACAAGATGCTGACCGACAAGCTGTCGACCTATCTGGAAGAAAATCCGGCCACGGCACGCGCCATTTTTGACAAGGCGCTGACCGCCGCCAAGGCCCGCGAGGCCGCCAAAAAGGCCCGCGAACTGGTGCAGCGGAAGTCCGCGATGGAATCGGCCTCCCTGCCCGGCAAGCTGGCGGACTGCCAGTCCCGCAACATCGAAGAAACCGAAATCTACATCGTAGAGGGCGACTCGGCCGGCGGTTCCGCAAAGGGCGGTCGAGACCGGCGCTTTCAGGCGATCCTGCCCCTGTGGGGCAAGATGCTCAACGTGGAAAAGGCCCGTCTGGACCGTGTGTACGACAATGACAAGCTGATGCCGGTCATTGCTGCGCTGGGCACCGGCATTGCGGAGGATTTCAACATCGAAAAGCTCCTCTACGGCAAGGTCATCATCATGGCCGATGCCGACGTCGACGGTTCGCACATCCGCACCCTGCTGCTGACGTTCTTCTTCCGCTTCATGCGTCCGCTGATCGAGGAAGGCCACGTCTATCTGGCACAGCCGCCGCTGTACAAGATCAGCAAGGGCCGCACCAGCAAATATGCTTATACCGATGAGGAGCGCGATGCCATCATCGCCGAAATCGGCTCCGGTTACGCCATCCAGCGGTACAAAGGTCTTGGTGAAATGAACCCGGACCAGCTGTGGGAGACGACCATGAACCCCGAAACCCGTCTGATGAAGCGGGTGGAGCTGGTGAAGGAAGATCTGGCTTCGGCCGACGAGACTTTCACCGTGCTGATGGGCGACAAGGTCGAACCGCGCCGCATCTTTATCGAAACCAATGCAAAGTACGTGTCCGATTTGGACATCTGATCGAAACGGCACTGAAAAGGAGGAACCGACGATGGAGCATAACAATACCCCCTGGGCGGTGTTTGACATCGGCGAGGGCGATGGCCGCAAGCTGGAAATTTCCGAGGCCGGGCTGACCATCCGCTGTGAAGACAGTGCGTGGATGACCCCTTGGGAACTGGTCTGGACCGAAGAGACCGAGGACGATTTCACCCTGCAGCTGGACGGTCAGGGCCTCATCATGGACAAGGAAGAACTGACCTGGGAGCAGATGGAGGAACTGCGCCGTCTGCTGCTCCGCTTCAGCGCGGACCGCTATCACTCGCCCTACGGCCGGATGCCCCGGTAAACGCGAAGGAAGGAAACCACCTCAATGAACAGAGACGATTTGGAAAAGAACGGCGAAGAGCTGGAGAGTCAGAAAATCCAGCTGATCGGCATTGAGCAGGAAATGAAGAAGGCATTTCTGGCCTATTCCATGTCCGTCATCGTGTCCCGTGCATTGCCGGATGTGCGTGACGGACTGAAGCCGGTGCACCGGCGGATCCTGTATACGATGTACCAGCACAATCTGCTGCCGGACCGTGCGTACCACAAGTGCGCCGATACCGTCGGTAACGTGCTGGGCAGCTACCATCCCCACGGCGACGCCTCGGTGTACGATGCACTGGTGCGTCTGGCGCAGGATTTCTCCATGCGCTATCCGTTGGTGGATGGTCAGGGTAACTTCGGTTCGGTGGACGGTGACCCGCCTGCTGCATACCGTTACACGGAAGCCCGTATGAGCAAAATTTCCGTGGAGATGCTGACGGACATCGAAAAAGAAACCGTCGACTTCATGAACAACTACGACGACCGTCTGCAGGAGCCGGTGTATCTGCCGTCCCGGTATCCCAACCTGCTGGTGAACGGTTCCACGGGTATCGCCGTCGGTATGGCGACCAACATCCCGCCCCACAACCTGACCGAAGTGGTGGACGGTATGTGCTATATGATCGACAACCCGGACTGCACGCTGGAGGAACTGATGGACCACATCAAGGGCCCGGATTTCCCCACCGGCGGCATCATCATGGGCAAGGCGGGCATCCGCGCTGCCTACGGCACCGGCCGCGGCAAGATCTATGTCCGTGCGCGGGCCGAAATTGAAGAAGAAAAGAACGGCAAGTCCCGCATCATCGTGACGGAGCTGCCGTATCAGGTCAATAAGGCCAAGCTGGTGGAGACCATCGACCAGATGGCCAAGGAAAAGCGCATCGAAGGCATTTCTTACGTCACCGACCACTCCGACCGCCACGGTATGAGCGTGGTCATCGACGTGAAGCGTGACGCTTCGCCGCAGATCGTGCTCAATCAGCTGTACAACTACACGCAGATGCAAGTCACGTTCGGCGTTATCATGCTGGCCATCGTCAACGGTGAGCCGAAGATCCTGACGCTGAAGGAAATGCTGAAGCATTACATCGAATTCCAGGAGGACGTCATCTGCCGCCGGACCCGCTACGATCTGCGGAAGGGCCGCGAGCGTCTGCACATTCTGGAGGGTCTGCTGGTGGCCATCGACTTCATTGACGAGGTCATCGCCATCCTGCGGGCATCGAAGTCTATCCCCGAAGGCAAGGCCGCGCTGATGGCCCGGTTCGGGCTGGATGAACTGCAGGCCAGTGCCATCGTGGCGATGCGTCTGGGCCAGCTGACCGGTCTGGAGCGGGAAAAGCTGGAGGCCGAGGCCGACCAGCTGCGCGCCAAGATCGCCGAATACCTGAAGATTCTGGAAAGCGAGCCTTACCGGCTGGAAATCGTCAAGAAGGAAGCCGTCGCCATCCGCGACCGCTTCGGTGACGAGCGCCGCACCGAGATCGCGGCTGTCAGCGGCGAGGTGGACATCGAGGATTTGATTCCCGTCGAAGACTGCGTGCTGACCCTGACCAGCTTCGGCTATGCCAAGCGTCAGCCGGTGGATACGTTCACCGCACAGCGCCGCGGCGGACGCGGCATCACCGGTATGTCGCACCGGGAGGAAGACGTGGCAACGGAGATGTTTACCTGCTCTACCCACGATTACGTGATGTTCTTCTCCAACACCGGTAAGGTGTACCGTCTGAAATGCTATGAAGTGCCGGAAGGCAGCCGCACCTCCAAGGGTACGAACCTTGCGAACCTGCTGCCCATCACCGGAGAGGAGAAAATCACCTCCATGATCCGGGTGCCGGATTACGAGGACGGCATTTACCTGAACATGATCACCCGCCGGGGCATCATCAAGCGTACCCGGCTGGATGCCTACGACACCGCCCGTAAGACCGGCCTTATCGCCATCGAGCTGGATGAGGGCGACGAACTGCGCTGGGTGTGCGTCACCGAAGGACAGCAGGATCTGGTAGTCGCAACCCGCAACGGTGCGGTCATCCGCTTCAACGAAAACGATGCCCGTCCCATGGGCCGTACCGCCCGTGGTGTCCGCGCCATTGCGCTGGCCGAGGGCGATGAGGTTGCCGGATGCACCGTGGCCCGTACCGGAAAGATGATTCTGACGGTGGGCGAACAGGGTTACGGCCGTCTGTCCGACATCGAGGATTACCGCATCCAGAACCGCGGCGGCAAGGGTCTGAAGAACTACGATACTGCCCGCTACGGCAAGGTGGCCGCTGTGTTGAGCGTTTCCTCCGATGAGGACGACGTGATCCTCATTTCCTCCGACGGCATCATCATCCGCGTGGCCGCTTCGGAGATCCGCGTCTGCCGCCGTCCTGCCAAGGGTGTCAAGGTCATGCGCGTGGGCAATGATGCACGGGTCATCACCGTGACCAGCACGCCACACGATGCCAAGGAAGTCACCGCCAAGGTAGAAGACGACGGTTCGGCCGACGAAGGCACCGACGAGGAATGATCCCGAAATCCAATGCATGAAAAAAGCAGCTGCTGTACAGGCGGCTGCTTTTTTGTATTATGAGAAATTCGTATCTTTTGCGAGGTTGATGACCATTTTCCCTTTTCGCTCGGCAAGTGCTTTGAATTTTGCAGCACCGCCCGGTGCAGTTACATAGGCGATCACGACATCGGATTGAGAAACCATCCACCGATTCCGGTGGTCAATGGCAAAACGACGTGGAACGGATTCAAGCCCCTCTGGATAAATGGAATCAAAGCCCGGAGGCAGAGGCGAAGAATCCGGTTCAGGCAGAACAGACAGAACGATACTGCAGCGGATGTGCGGAAATTCAGTTTGCAGGGTGCGCAGTTCGTGGATGACCAATGCATCGAATTGTCCCTGTGTACCGACGTAAAAAGTATCAACGTGTGAGCAAGCAATCAGTTTCCAAAGAACGGCACGCAGAGCAGGCGCAACGGAAACAGGTGTGTGCCGATGACCGAAGAAAGCGCATATCATCGTAATTTCCCCTCAATAAAATAGAATACATCTCCGATTCGGATATACACATTATTATAACACATCCGAATCGGAGATACAATACACAAAAAGGAGGGGGTTACATGAAAGAAATTGATTATGTCTCTATTGGCGAACGAATCAGAGGACTCCGAAAGCAGAAAAAATGGACGCAGGAAGAACTGGCCGAGTTTTCAGGTGTGGAACCCTCCAATATTTCGCATATTGAACGGGCCGCAACCAAAGTCAGTTTGCCGACACTGTTGCACATTGCAAATGCATTGGGAGTGACGCTGGATGAACTGGTATTTGGCAGTCTGGTAAAAAGCAGAAACGTATCCGTCCAGATGATCGATGAACTTCTGCAGGATTGCACGCCGCAGGAGATGCAGGCGATTGCAGAAATCGTGGCACACGCACGCAAGGTACTCCGGCGGTTTACAGAATCTCCCACCGAATAAAATGATGGTTCAGCCCCGCCTCCGGCGGGGCTTGAGGCTGTCGAAAAAGGTCGCGCACAGCGGCCTTTTTTGTGTTATAATAGAAGTAGAAGAAAAGAACGGAGTGAATCGGAGATGCTGGTAAAACATAAAGAGTTGAACGGACAGGTAGAATTTGTGGTACTGGAAGAAA